>DEKQ01000046.1:0-3162 GCA_002353975.1 Prevotellaceae bacterium UBA2718 | reverse complement strand
AAGCCCACTCGCGAAGAGTGAGCTCTATCATACCCGGAACCCCGTCCCTGTGTGGTATCTGGCAGTCGGTGGTGATTTCCGTTAGAACTTGCTCAACTTATAGAACAAGCCCAATGTACTCCTCTCTAGTTTTCTTCCTGGAATGTTCTTTATATATGCAGGGTCACAAACCAAAATCAACTTATGTCTTGCTCTGCTTAACGCAACATTGATAAGCCTCTCGCCTTCTTTCCCGTGGTAAAGTTTACCTATCTTATTGGGTTTGCCACTCGTAAGATTAAAACAATCAACCATATCAAATATTATAACGTCACATTCCGATCCTTGGAAAGTGTGAACAGTTCCAATCTTTACCCTCCTCTCAAAATGCTCATCATATTTGCGGTCAGACATCAGTTTTCTAAGTAGAGAGACCTGACCACGATAAGGAGTTATTATTCCTATTGTAAATTCTGCATTTTCATCTTTACTATATATATCCAGAATATTCATGATATTCTCAGCAAACACCTCATTTTGCCTCGTTCCACCCCTTGTGTGTCTTACTGCACCATCGCTGACCCGGTGTAATGCTATCACGCTACCGGGAAACGGTTCTGAATTGACAATCTCCTCATTTGGCCTTGCTGAAGGAATCAGTTTACCTTGATAGAAGGTATTATTAATCAAATCCACAATCTTCTCATTTGAACGACGCTGGCGGAGTAACTGTTTCATGGCCGAATGGTCAGTATTTCTTATATTAATCTCCGACATCTCAAAAACGCTCTTCTGAAGCAAGTCATCCGGAACAATTGATATCGGAGACAGCTGTTGAAAATCGCCTACCATAATGAGCCTCTTAGAGATATTGTGACCCAGAGCCATCAAACTCGGCATAGCTAGCATACTTGCCTCATCCACTATCAGATTGTCAAACTTACTTTCATAGAGAGTCGTACTTAGTATGAAGTTTGATATTGTTGAGAATACCAATCTTGAGCTCCTTACCAAAAAGTCTGTATGTTCTTTCAGATCCTCCCTCAGGTCTTTGTTCGCGGCCTTCAGCACTATTGACTCTTCTGACTTTTCCAACTTATGCTCCTTCAACTCGCGTATCTTTTCAAGATTTACCTTAATTTGGTTTCTCAGTTTCCGCGTCCTTTCGTCATTAGGAAACAGATAGTCCGTTCCTATCACACGGCTATCCATAGACCTCCCTGCACGATATATGTTGCCCGGTTCAACTTTCTGCCCGTCTTTATCAATGATGTCTAACAGTTTGCAGAGCAACTGATCAACAGCCACATTGGAAAGACAGCAAATAACTGTTCTATCTTCTCCTAACTGATAGAGAGCATAAATAATGGATGCCAGGGTGAATGACTTTCCCGTTCCAGGAGGCCCCCAAATCAAAGAGATATCATAATCTATCGCGGCATGAAACGCTTCCTTCTGCGAAGGATCTAACCTTTCAAAGTATTTTTGAGGTACAGGCTTGTGGGGCACCTCCTTCAGATCTTCTGTCTCTTCAAAAAAGAACTTTGCAAAAGGCAAATCCTCGTCTATACCATTATCTTTCAACTTCTCTAATCTTTGTTTCAATCCATTCAGTATAAAAGTAGAATCCAGTAAAACCTTGCAGTATGGCGCATCATTGACAAACCTGATCGTCGTGAAGAAGAGAACACCAGAAATATAATTAAAATCTACAGTTTCGCAATTGATTTCTTTATCATATACTTTCAGAATAAAAGGAATACCCTCATGAATATTAGGCTCCTGCCCATCATTCATTATTAGGTTTACCTGGTATATATATGATTTCCCTTGTTGTCTCACAAGTGTCAAGTCGTTACCCTTGAATGACTCCAAGTTATTAGGGTCCAGCTGCTCTATTATCTCTTTATTCACAGCCGTTATAGTATCTCTTATAAGACAATCCAAATTATATTCACCATCTTCCTCTTCCTCCTCTATCCCCATCAGGTATGGAAAGTCCCTCTTTATTTTATCCTCATTAAACAAATACCTCACCTCAGGAGTAAAGTAAATTGAAAAATCTCTCTTAACCAAACTCATCATATCTATCCTTACTTCGCTATTCTTTTCATATCCGAATAGCAAGTTGGCCCACTGGTTATGAGTATGCGCCTTACCGAATAAGTCCTTCCCCCTTGCTTTTTTTACGCAGTATGCAAATAAATCCTTTGCAGCATTACTTGCGGGTCTGTCGTCTGCTATGTAGTACTGTTGAAAACCTCTTCTCTTTACCATTATTTTATTCCTTGTAGTTAGTTCTTTTCTTCGTTCCTATGATTTTTCCATCAGCATGCTCTTGCAGCCCCATATAGTGATGGTGAGCATAGATTCGTTTTAGTTTATCCCTGCAAAACTAATGTTACGGCGAACTGTCCCTTGTTGTTTGATAATTTAAAAAATCATTCTTATCCATCGATTAGATGAATTTTGCCCCCATTGAACATGCCACATTCTTCCATCTGTTTTGTCCAACAAAATAAATTGATACATATTATTAGTTGGATATAGTTCAAATGTACCAGAACCTTTTCCGAACCCCCAAGTTAAATCTTCATCATTAATTATTATAGATCCTTCATTCGTGTCATCAAAAGACCATTGCACCTGTTCTATTTTTCCTGTCTCAGTATCTAATTTCAACATGTTATACAGATTTTCAGTCTTATAAAGTTTGTATCTGTTTTTCAAAGACATATCCATTTCAATATGTTCTAGCATATCATTGTTTACTTGAAACAAAGAATCCACTCTTTTTAGTAAAGATTCGGCTACATCTTTATGCTTTGAAGGTTGTTGTTGTGTTGGCATAGAGGGGCGTCCTGATTTAGGAGGATAAACCTTCTTCTTTGTTTGTCCAATACAAACAAGAGACACCATCAAACATACAAGCAATAATACCTTCTTCATAGTTATATTCTTATTTAGTTAATCTTTAGATACTTACGTAATTCCTTTTCAATAAGCTCTACAATCTCGCGACAGCAATAATAGAGGATTGTCCCCTATAGCGCATCTTGCCGTCTTCGGATTTTAATTTCAACTGGTTACAATTTGTAACCGTTTCAATTCCTTCTTCATAGTTATAATCTTATTTAGTTAATCTTTCGGCAAAATTACAAATAAAAATCCTTATCGCCAAAA
>DEKQ01000007.1 GCA_002353975.1 Prevotellaceae bacterium UBA2718 | reverse complement strand
TGAAGCCCACACAAGAAAACATCCTGAAGCTCTGAAGCCCACACAAGAAAACATCATGGCGTTCTGAGCGCTCCCGGGCAAAAACATCCCCGACTGCCAAAATGGCAGTCCCAAACACACTGACTATCAACACGTTGCAATAGCAGGTCTTTTACTCGGTAATAGACCTACTATTACACCGCAAAACATCTACTGCCATTTTGGCAGTATCCCAAAATGGCGGAAAACCAGCAAAATTTCGGCGTTGGGATTATATTTTTGTCTTTTTTCTTGTGTATATTGTAAATTTTTCTTAACTTTACCGCCGAAAACATCTAAATCTCACCTAAACAGCTCGTTACACGGCTGAAAATCTAACTATACTATCGTTACACTACTAACACATTATATATATATACTATGAAACTAAAGAGACTCCTGTTTTTGTTCGCCATATTGTGTGGTGCGACGTATGCTGAGGCCCAGGACCTGACTATCAAGGTCAACCAGAAGGGCAAGGTGGGCTTTGCCGACCTTAGCGGTAATGAAGTTATCAAATGCAAGTATGAGAGTGCCCAGCCATTCAAGGACGGCATCGCCATCGTGTCGGACAACGGCAAGTATGGCATCATAGACACTCGCGGTAATGAGGTGCTCCCCTTGAAATACAACCAGATAACGGACTGGACTAAGGACCTGTTCCTGATAAAGGACGGCAAAAAGATGGGTCTGGCAAATCACAGCGGCAAGGTGGTTCTTGAGGTGAAGTACACCCTTATTTCGCCGCCTAACTGCTATGGCAAAGCCCTGATAGGCTCTGGTGGCAAGCAGACGCCAGACGGTGCGAAGTCATATATCAGCTTAGCAAAATATGGTATCATAGACTCATGGGGCAACATCATAGTGGAGCCAAAGTACTATGGCCTGTTTGAGTTTTCAAATACGGCAGCCTCAGACAACGCCACGAAACTGCTGAACGGCAGTGTTCACTACGTGGGTGACACGCTGGTGACGGACTGCTCATTCCTGGGGTTCAGCAACAGCGCCAGCGCGTATAAGCCCGGCATTCTGGACAAAAACGGTCGCGAACTGCTGAAGAGAGGTGAATACGATCAGGTGATGATGCCCAAGAACGATATGGTGAGATACTATATCTTTAAGAAGAAGCAATACATCTACGGATACTACAACATCTCTACGGGCCAGAGTTTTGAGGTGCTGACGGTAAATTCGGAAGCCGTGACAGACATGAGCGGCAAGCTCCCCTCAGACTTCTTTGGCGACATAGCAGCCGTGAACAGCCTCTCGGGCAGCACACCGTGGTACTTCATAGACCGCACGGGCAAGACCGTACGCTCTGGCTACGCAACCGTGAAGCACAGCGCCGAGACGAAACTGTGGGGAGCGATGAACTCTACGGGTAAATGTGAGGTGTTTGACGAGAACGGTAACAACGTGCAGGCGCTGTCGGGATATGAGGACCTCTACTTCCCCAACTATGAGGGCACCGCCGAGGTATTCAGCGTGAAGAAGGATGGCAAGTTCGGTGTCGTGAACCGCTCAGGGGCTACCGTGATACCGTTTGACTATGACCTGGCCCTGGGCAACTACTGGGATTTCATCCCCGTGCAGAAGGACGGGAAATGGGGTGCCGTGTCGCCAAGCAACGTGAAGTATGTACCGACGAACTTTACCAACCTGAAAATGCCCGACACGAATGATGCCACGCACGTATGGGTGCAGGACAAAGACTCGCTGTACTACCATTACAACACCGTCACGAGCCGTCTCTATGAGCAGGGATACAAGGATGTACAAAATTTCAAGGACGGCATGGCATTGGCAATCCCCACAAACCTGAAGGTGGATGACACGCCGCTGAACCGCGCACAGTTGCAGATACAAGGCACCCAGGTTAATAAAGAGACGGCAGACAAACTAATGGCCACCCCGTATCTGTTCGGCATTCTCATCAACACTAACGACGAAGTGATTATGGACAGACCCGTGAGCCCGTACTGCAAGGACATCATAGCCAAGGAGATTATGACGAAATATGGCAACAGGAAACTGACCGATTCGGAGGAGAAGAAGGTCCTGCTACAGGTGACACGCAATAACCGTTCGTATGACCTGCAGTCAACCATCGGCGAAGAGGAATGGGACTATTGATGAACTAACGTATTAACACCTTAACAGATTAACACAATGAAAACGAGATATATCCTTTTAAGTCTTGCACTGGCACTGTCAGTGACATCAAATGCGCAGGCTCCGGAGTCAAACTATCGCCGCAGTTCCATATACTCGCTGTTAGTGAACCACACGGAGCAGAAGTTTGCCAACGAGATTAGGGAGGCGTTTATGCAGATTCCCGTGCCCGACAAGTTCAACGACCATAACCTGAGCGTCAAGGTTCTGAACATGGACAAGAAACTCGCGGGTGCCAATAAGGAGCGCGAGAACCCCGTCATCACACAGTTCCTGGATGACAACCGCGTGGCGAGCCGCCTCGTGGGACGATGGTTCAACCGTGACTATTTCACGGGCCAGTGTGACATGGAACTGGTAAAGGAGCGCGGACTGTACAACGCTACCGAGTTTGATAAACAACTCGCAGCCCGCTCAGCCCGTGGCATGGCAATGTTGCAGGATGCGGGAGAGGAGCTCATAGGCAACACATTCGTCATCGTCAACGACATCCGCTATGTGGACAAAGAGCAGAGATCCAAGACCATTGGCGGCATACTGCGCGTTGCCGGAGGTCTGGCAGGTGCCTTCGCCGGAGTCAATGTCAGCAATCTCGTTGACAATGTCAGCGACATGGTGGAGAGCGTCAAGGGCTTCAAGGTGAAGATCAACACCTTCCTCTATCGCTTAGACTGGAACGAGGAGCAGGCCAAACTGTTCTATCAGGAGCAGTACGCCGCACAGCCCGATGCAAAGAAATGTGCCAACTTTGACAAGGCCCGCGGCAGTTATCACCTCACCTACGTGGGCAAGGTGGAGAGCAGCGGCGGCAACACATCGTTCCTCGGCATCAATGAGAATGAGCCACTCGTGATGGTGCGCAAGGCGTGCCAGCGTGCCATTGACGAGAATGTGGTAGACCTGCAGCGCGAGTATGAGGAGTTCCGCACCAAGTCGCCACTGGTCTCCGTAGAGCCGCTGACAGCCTACGTGGGCATGAAAGAGGGCGTGACAGCAAAGTCAAGGTTTGAGGTGCTGGAGCTTGTGGAGTTAGAGAACGGCAAGCACAAGTATAACCGTGTGGGCGTGATAGAGCCCATCAACAACCTCATCTGGGACAACCGCTTCATGGCTGTTGAAGAGGGTGCTGCCGGTGCCACACTGGGGTACACCACATTCCGCAAAGTCAGCGGAGGCGAATTCTCAAAAGGAATGCTGATAAGGGAAATGACAAAGTAATTCATAATGCATAATTCATAATCCGTTGGAGAGTCTGCGATACCATCGCAGACACCCATCATTAACTACACACAATAAAAATATGAAACAGATACTCAGCATTATGGTTATGCTCCTGCTCACGGTGGCAGGGGCGATGGCCAAGGGCGACAAGTTGCCCCAATATGACATCACCGGTGCCGGTTCGGGAACCGAGGGCACCGTGCTGGTGAAGGTGTATGTATATACGAAGAATGCCAAGGATGCCGACCTGAAGCGTTGCGCCGTGCATGGCATAGTGTTCCGCGGATGCAGCGGCAATAACAGCGGCGCGCGGCAGCCTGCTATGGCAAAGCCCACGGCAGAGGCCGACAATGCCGCCTTCTGCAATGAGTTCTTTGCCTCTGACGGCCAGTGCCAGAACTTCGCATCCGTCGTGGCAGGCTCTTACGACCGCGTGAAGACCCCGAAGGGCTACAAGTGCGGAGCCATACTGCAGGTGGACAAGACCTCGCTGCGCAAGGAACTGGAGAAGGCCGGCGTGGTACGGTCGCTCTCGTCAGGCTTCTGATTGCGTCATTTCCATCATCCCGTATAGCCCTGTGCAGGGGCGGGAACATAGATTACTAAACGATAAAAGAACACCAACCTATGAAAAGAATACTCCTTACAACTCTCCTCGCCGCCGTCGTGATGCTCACGGCGTCGGCCCAGTATCGCGACGTGAAACTGCCTGAGAAGCCCCAGCAGCGGCCCTATAAGACCAACATGGGAGTAGATAAGGGCTTCTGGCACGTCTTTGAAGCCGAAGGCGGCAGCAGCGTGATGGCCAACAGGACCAACGCACAGTTTGCCACGCTGACATGGACCGGCGGCTACCGGTTCAGCGAATTTCTGCGCGTCGGTGCCGGCGTGGGCGTCAGGATGTACGTTCACAACGCCCAGGTGAGGGATACGGACAATAAGTTCGGCGTGCCCATCTTTGCCAACGCGCGCGGCAACTTCATGGCCACATACGACCGCGACGGCGTGCCGTTCTGGTCTGTGAACATCGGCGGAATGACCAACGAAGGCTTCTTCGTCAGCCCAACGGTGGGATACAGCTTCGGAGGCCTGCGCAATAACTTCCAGATAGGACTCAGCTACTCGCTCAACTGCTTCAGGGACTATACGAAAAAGAACACGGCATACAGCTACGTGGGCCTGAAGCTGGGCTACGAGTTCTGACATCTTTTTCTCCTAACAACCAAAACATATAACCATTATGAAGAGAACACTTCTGATACTACTTACGATGCTTGCTGTCATAACTGCTGAAGCACAGCAGCGCCAGACGGTATATGCACGCTCCTCCGTACGCTGTATGGGCGTGGAGCTGGACGGCTCGCAGACCCTCCGCGTGCAGGGCTATGGCCGAAACCGTGCCGATGCCAAGGAGCAGGCCATGAAGAATGCCGTGTGGGCAGTGATATTCGACGGCATACGCGACGGGGCCGATGCAGGCTGCAACATGCGTCCGCTCGTAACCGAGGTGAATGCCAAAGAGCGATATGAGGACTATTTCAACATCTTCTTTGCCGACAACGGGGCATACAAGCAGTATGTATCGCTTCAGGACACGAAAAAGCGCTCCGGCGGCAAGGTGAAAGACAAACTGGGATACTCCTACGATCTAACCATACGCGTGCTGAGGGCTGAACTGAAGGCACGACTGAAAGCAGATAATGTTATAGACTGACAAAAGAGAAACCGATATGAAACTAAGACATCTATTATCCATAATGCTGCTGACGCTGTGCACGGTGTCGGCAATGGGGCAGGCCAAGAAGCCTACCCTCATGGTGGTGCCCAGCGATGCGTGGTGCAAGGAGCACGGCTTTGAGCAGACCTTTGACAACCAAGGGACACCGGAACAGATACCCGATTACAAGGCTGCCGTATCGACAGACAAACAGCTGAACGCCGTAATCTCAAAGATTAATATCCTGATGGCCGACCGCGGCTTTCCGCTCAAGGACCTTCAACAGAACGTGAAGAGCATCAACAACCTCTCTGCCGAGGACCGTCTCATCACGAGCAAGCGCAGCGGCTCTGCCATCACAGAGAGCCCGCTGGACCGCCTGCGCCGCACGGCAAAGGCCGACATAATCCTTGAGATAGACTGGACGGTGAATACCTTAGGTCCCAAGAGCAGCATCACCTATAACCTGCGCGCCCTGGATGCCTACAGCAACAAGCAGGTGGCGGGCGCTGAGGGCACTGGCACGGGATCATTCTCTGCTGAACTGCCAGTGCTGCTTGAAGAGGCTGTGCAGGACCACATGGATGCCTTTACCGCCCGCCTGCAGGAGCACTTTGATGACCTCCTGGAGAACGGACGCGAGGTGGTGCTTGACATGCGCATCTTTGACAGTAGCACAGTGGATTTTGAGAAGGAATACAATGGCTACGAACTCAATGAAGTGATAGACAACTGGCTGGCTGACAACTGCGTGAACCACCGCTTCAGCAAGTCAGACGCCACGGAGACGATGATACTCTACGAGCAGGTGCGCATACCGCTCTATAAGCAGAACGGCATGGCACAGGACACGTATGGCTTCGCACGCGACCTGGCACGCTTCCTCGGTGCTGCGCCATACAACATCCCCGTTAAGACAATCAACCGCGGACTGGGAAGATGCCTGCTCGTCTTTGGTGAAAAGTAAAATCCAATGAAAGGGGGGATTAGCTACCCCAACCATTAAAATAAGGAAAAAGACTATGAAAATAAAGTATATGCTATCCTCGCTCTTGCTGTCGCTGACGGTCAGCGTCCATGCGCAAGAGTGCGTCATGCCAATCTCTATTGAGCTTGACGAGGACTTCACCAACGTGCCGGCAGCAGCGCGCACGGTACTCTATCAGTCGCTCAGCCGCATGGCAACAGAGAACGGACTCACCAGCGAGTCGCCCCTGACGCCATTCATCCTCACCGTACACTGTGACGTGCTGGACAAGAGCAACCACCCCGGACCGCCGATACAGACCGTCTATAACCTGGGAATGACCTTCTATATGGCCGACACATACACGCAGAAGAAGTTCGGCACCGCATACATCACCCTCAACGGTGTGGGCACAGGCGAGGTAAAGAGCTATATCAACGCCTTCCGCGGCATCAGTGCCGGCAACGCCGAGATAAAGAACCTCATCAATCGCGGCAAGGCTAACATGATGAAATACTACGACACCCAGTACAATAACATCATCAAGGAGGCCAAACGCCTTGAGGCACAGCAGCAGTACGAGGCAGCCCTGATGCAGGTGCTCTCCATCCCCGTGTGCTCCAAGGGCGGCGAAGCAGCATCCAAATACGGCCTGCAGCTATACACAAAGAACCTCAACCGCGTGAACCTCTACCTGCTGAACCGTGCCAAAGCCATCTGGGCAGCAGGACAGGACCAGATGACAGCCGAGGAGGTATGCGCCATGCTGGCACAGATAGACCCCGAAGCAGCCTGCTATAAGGAGGCCACAAAGTTCATGGCAGAGGTGAAGAAACAGGTGCGCAGCGACATAGACCTTGAGATGCGCCAGAAGTATAACGACCAGATAAAGCTGGAACACGAGCGCATCTCCGCAGCCCGCGCCGTCGGCGTAGCCTACGGCAGAGGCCAGAAAGCACAGACCACAAACCTCATGTGGCTGAGATAAAAAGACAATCGTTGCTTCGAAATCCTTTCGGAGCAACATTTTTATGTAAAGAGAAACATTCATCATGAGAAGGGAAATTATTACCTTTGCTCTATTGCTTATATCTGCACTTGCAACGTCAGCCCAAACCGATGGTAATAAAAGCAGTGCAGAAAAGATAGTCTTTGAAGGAGAGTTACGATATCACTCTGAAGAAAACTACAATAAATTCATTATTGACAATACATTCGGAATGTCTTATAATGGTGTACGCAACACAAGGTATATTATTAAGGGTGATAAGGTATTGTATATAGATGAATGCACACATGTCTATACATTGATAGACGGGAATACTGTTACGCTCTACAGCGACCTGATAAACAAGGGTATAAGCTTTGAGCAATACAATGGCTATGCAAAAGCAATGTTGAACATCTTTTCTAAGGAGGGGAAGTCGTATATGGGACATAAGATGCAACCTACACTATACAGATTTGAAAACGAAGGCACAACGACTCTTATGGAGAGAACTGCAGATTATCATAAGGGGCGGATAGAAGATGCGACGGCAAGTACCGACTTTGACATCTATGCATTTTCATCCTTCGTCATGCCCAAAGCATATACGGCATTATTCTTGCGAGGCATAGAAATAGATGGCATTATCGGTAAGACTGTATGGAAACAGACAAATATGATAGGAGACGTCATGAAGGATATAAGTGACAAAACCAAACGAAAAATTTACAAGAAGATGTCCAAAATTGCCGGTACTAAAGTTACGCCCTCTTACGATTTAAAGGCATACTGTATGTCTAAACTGACTGATATAAAGGAAAGGGTTGTTGACGATTCTGAATTCTCCATACCATCAAATATAAAAATCTATACGGCTTCAGAGGGCAGTATTCGTGAAAGTGCAAGTAGCATCACTCGACTGACGGACTTCTATAAGGAAAACCACGCCTATCTGTTGAACCACAATATGTATCCTACGCAGGTAAACCGAGAGGTCGTATTTTCTATTGACGAAGAATGGGATTTCTAAGGTTCATACATGCTTCTCTGATATTCTTCGCTCTATGCACATCGGTGGCTTACGGGCAGTCCGATGATGCGATAGAAAGATATCAGAGATGTTCTGTCATTCACATGATGATAGAACACCCTATGTATATGTATAATGAGGAGATAGCTAATGCCTTTAAAAGAATACCTCTGTCCAACCGTTTCAATGACCACAGTCTCGGGGTAAAGGTTGTGAAATTTGTCACTCAGGATTTCTCCGACCAGCAACAATATATCAGTTCCTTCATACGCCAGACGAAATTAGGAAACCGTGCTGTTGCCAAATGGTTCCTGTGGAACAAGACTACTGGCAGATTCAGTATGAATCTTGTCAGCGAGCGTGGCCTGTATGATGCCAATACTATGGACCGCACCCTGGCCTCAAAGTCCATCAGAGGCAATGCCATCCTTCAAGATGCTGGAGAGAATCTCATACCCAACACATATCTTTTGATGAGTGATATCAGCTATACCGGTGTATATAGCAACAAAGAGAAAGACATCACCAACACTGAGGACTTACATAAATTTGACGTGACAATAACAACATATATATTTCAACTAAACTGGAACAAGGATACACTTTACTCCTTCTATGAAAAATACTACGATGGAACGACTGACTTCATGAACCAAGGCTCATTTGATTTCATATATCGTGCAAAGGCCGTAACGTCGTATGGAGAGGAAGTACGTCACATCACGCAATCTAAACTCATTGAAAGAGTTGTAGCACGATGTCTTGACATTAATATCGCAAAGCTACAGAAGGAATACCCTGATTTTGTAATTCGGGCTCCATTGATATCTTCCAACCCCATACAGGCGGATATAGGCCTGAAGGAAGGCGTGAATACTAAGCAACAGTATGAAGTCCTTGAGAAGAATATAGACAAAAATGGCATCATGACCTTTCATCGTGTGGGCATCATTCAGCCTGAAGAGGGTTTGATAAAAGACAACAGATACATGGCAGAAGAAGACAATGAAAATAAATCACAACCCACATTCACAACCTTTAAAAAAATTTCTGGAGACGATTTTTACCCAGGCATGCTAATAAAAGAAATAAAATAAGTCTGAATACAACAATTTTTGATTGGTATTGTTCTCTTTTCTTGTTTTATTTGTAAAAAATTCGTAGCTTTGCGACTGAGATTTACAGTACATTACTAACCGAATAACAAAACTGACAATGACTATGAAAAGAGATTTATTTTACATTCTGTGCATTTTTATCGCACTGGCTACCGTTTCATGTGGTGGCGATGACGATTCTGCTGGCAACGGCTACAGCAACAACAACGGACGCGGCATCACGTTACATGACGGCGACTCCATCCCGAGCCAGGTACTGGCAAACCCTTCACGGTATGGTTTCAGTTGGGACGCAGTATTGATTGTACACCGATACAACTACGATTCTGGCAGTTATACATTCACCTACGAAGATGAGGCATGGACCGACGAGGAAGGATGCTTCATTGTGGGGAGTGACAATTGGAACAATACCTACCTCCAATTTCACACTGAGAAACGTGATATTTCCACCCAGGAAGGGGTGATTGTCATGGATGGAGAAGAGTGTTATGCCACGTATAGCGATGACGAGCGCTTTGTTTTCATCATCCCCAATCTGGATATCGAAATCCAGAAGGTAAAGTTCGATGAAAACAATTCCTTTACCGAAAGCTATCAGGGGCCGACCTACAATGAGTACCTTGGTGCACTCTATACCTCCTCGACATACTTTAATGTTTACACCGACAACTTCTCCCTCGACGATGTCCAAGCCACGACATCCAGCTCCTGGCTCACTGTCTCAAAGATAATGCTTAACCACAAGAAAGGTGAAATAGGTTCAAACGGAAGCACTTACGACTATAACTTGGTCAGCATCTGGTGGTACAACTCCGAAAACACCACTGGCTCGGACCGCGTAGGTTACATCTACATCACACTGAAGGCTGATGGTGAGACATACAATCATACATTACAAGTTACACAAAAAGCTAATAGCAGCGGAGGAAGTTCTGGAGGCAGCGGAGGCTCGGGAGACAACAGCGGAGGCAGCAGCTACTCAAATATGACCAAGGCCCAATTCCAAGCTTCGTACAATAAATATGCAGAACTTGCAAAGAGTATATGGAACAATTATAGCAACATGAAGGGTTCTGCCACTAACTCTATATTGTCAAGCATGCGAAGTCAATACCGTGAGGTACAGTCCGACATGCGTGAACTGCGTAGTGAAGCTTCCAAGAATGGATATACACTGACAAAATCTGAATGGGAGACGAAATCCCTTCCATGATGATCCCTTCTCTTCGACAATTATCTGTAGGGACTGATACCTGACACTGGATATCAGTCCCTATTTTGAATTATTTTAACGGTATTCTTGCGTATTACATAAATAATGTGTAATTTTGCACCGCATTTTCAGGTGATGCCTTTGGTTGTTGACCAAAAGGCAGAGAGGGAATCGGGTGAGAATCCCGAACAGTACCCGCTACTGTAGATGCCCTTTATCAGGATGTGCCATAGAAGCCACTGTCAAGAGAAATGTGTTGATGGGAAGGCGCACATCCGGGGCAAAGTCAGGAAACCTGCCTGGAAGCATAACAAGAAAAAGGATAAAACACGTTCTGCTACGGGAATATGGCGGACACCAGTCAGAAAGGATCTAATAGAATGAGACGTTTCTATGCAAAGCAGCTTGCCGTGATTGCAGGCCTCCTTTGCAGTACGGTTGCCTTTGGTCAAAAGGCGACTACGGATAGTATTGTGCGTAATCAGGAGTTGTCACAGGTTGTTGTGACGGGTACGGGCACGCACAACAGGGCGCGTAATGCCGTTGTGCCTGTTCAGGTCATCACCTCTGAGGAGCTTCAGCGGATGCAAGTCACAAACCTTGAGGATGCCCTGAAGCAGCTGACTTCGAGCGTCACCACGATGACCAACGGCATGGGTACGACGATGATGATGAACGGCTTGAACGAGGACTATATCCTGATTCTGGAGAATGGCAAGCGCCTGACGGGCGATGACCGCTATACGCGCATCAATATGGCCAACGTGAAGCGCATCGAGGTGCTCTCCGGCGCCAGCTCGGCCCTGTATGGCAGCGAGGCGATAGGCGGCGTCATCAACATCATCACCACGGCACCCTCTATGACGGCTCCCTCGGCAGAGAAGCACAGAGAAGCGCGGGTTGACGTGACTAACAACACGTCATACACCAGCAAGGGGCGCTTTGCGGAAAGCATCTCGGCAAACATCGAGAAAGGACGCCTGAGCAGCAGTTCTGCCTTCCAGCACCAGCAGGCGGGCAACTGGCAGGTGAACGGAATGGAGGAGGTGGCAGGTCGGCTGATGCCTACGGGCAGAGTGATGAGCCAGGGCTATCACAGCAATCTGCTGAACCAACGCCTGACATGGGATATGGGCAAGGGCGTAACGGTCTATCTGAAGGGCAGTTTCTATGACTACCTAACGGAACGCCCGCAAATGGCGCGTTACTATAAAGGCTCCACGAAGAACGGCGAGACCGTCTATACGGAGAAAGAGGCCTACAGCTATGACCTGCATAGGCAGGACTATATGTACGGAGTGGGTGCCACGTGGAAGGTCAGCAGCAAGACCTATCTGGAGGCTGACTTCTATAGCGACAACCTGACGAGCGAGCGCGACTCCTTTGACACCACGCGTCCCGGAGGCACGCAGCTCACCAAGCGCACACACTATTATAATGGCACGCTCAGGGGCATCTTCCGTCTTGGCAGCTGGAACAAGCTGTCGGCCGGAGCGGAGTACGTACATGAGACGTATAAGAGCTACAACTTCTCCTTCCGCACGACGTACACGCTGTCCCTCTATGCCCAGGACGAGGTGCGCATCAGCAAGAACCTGCAGGGCATCCTGGGACTTCGCTACATCAACAACCGTTTCTTCGGCAGCCACGCCACCCCCAGCGTGGGCCTGATGTACAGTCTCGGCGGATTTCGCTTCCGTGCAGGCTACAGTGCCGGCTATCGCACGCCGACGCTGCTGCAGATATACTATGAGAACGACGAGACGAAGACCATCACCGTAGGCAATCAGGACCTGAAGCCCGAGAAGAGCAACTACTATAGCCTGAACGTGGATTACAGCAACAACTGGCTGAGCGTGAAGGCAGGCGGCTTCATCAACGACGTGCGCGACATGATATCCTATCGTGTGCTGACCGATGCCGAGATAGCACTGAGCGGACTGGACACAAAATATCCCACTGCCACGAAATATCAGCAGCGGGACAACATAGACAGGGCAAAGGTAAGGGGGCTCCATCTGAGTGCTACGTTCTATCTGCCTGAAAACATACGCATAGGAGGAGCGTACACCCTTACGGATGCAAAGGCTGAGACGGTGAAGCTCAACGAGAAGACGCAGCAGTATGAGACCACGACAGAGCCTACCGACCGCAGCGTGAAGCATACGGGGCGTGTGTTTGCAGGATGGGAACATACGTGGGGCAACTACCGTCTCAACATAGACCTGAACGGCCATCTGCAGGGCCGCCGCTGGAGCACCAGCTACGGATATGCGCCAGCATTCACGCAGTTTGACCTTCACACCACCCACACGTTCTACCTGAACAAGGTGGAGCTGATACCCGGCCTTGGCATAGAGAATATCTTCAACAAACGCGATACACGACCCTGGAACAGCAATTTCTCAACTCTGCACCCGGGACGCTGCGTATTTGTTTCCTTTAAGTTGAGAGCAAGAAATTGATAAATACTTTGCGTTACACCTTATTATATATTATACTTTGCCTCCCGTTACTCATGTTTGGACAAAGCAAGGAGAAAGAGCTGCAGCTGCAGGAGGTTGTCGTCACGGCTACCGGCACTCAGCATACGCTGAAGGACGTGCCAATGCAGACGGAGGTCATCAGCCGCAAGATGCTGGACAGCTTTGGTGGTAAGAGCATAGAGGAAATCCTCGGTTCGCTGACGGCCTCCTTTGCCTTCAACGAGGGTGACATGGGCAGCCAGATGCAGCTGGGCGGCCTTGGCAACAGCTATATCCTGATACTCATAGACGGCAAGCGCATACATGGCGATGTGGGAGGCGAGAACGACCTCGGACTGATAGACCCCCAGAACATCGAGCGCATCGAGATAGTGAAAGGTGCGCAGAGTGCCCTGTATGGCAGCGATGCAATGGCGGGAGTCATCAATATCATCACGAAGAAGCATCCTGAAGCCGGTGTCTATGCAGACAACAGCACACGATACGGCATGCACAACGACCTTCGCCAGCACAACACGCTTGCCTTCAACATCGGCAAGTTCGGCAGCCAGACGAACTTCCAGCTGCAGCGCAACGACGGATGGCAGAACACATCGGAGGAGTTTGCTGAGGGCATGGTGCTGACCGACAGCAAGAATAAGACCGTGAACGAGTTTCGCAACTGGCAGATTGCAGAACACCTGACGTATCGGCCAATGCCGCATCTTGAGTTCTATGCCGACGGTTCTTACTACATCAAGGATATCTATCGCCCAAGGAACGGCAATCATCCCAGTTGCGATGTATATACGTATGACCTGCACTACAACAATGCCTCGGCATCCGCAGGAGGCAAATGGGACTTCGGTGAAGCAAGGAAGAACAGCCTCTCGCTCGACGTGGATTGGAACAAACATGCCTATTCCTACAACTATACGGCCCACACGTATGAGTACATGCTGCTGAAAGGAGAGGAGTACGGCGACCTTGACGGCGAGTGGTATTCCGTTCCCTATCTGCCCGGACAGAGGAAGCTGCAGAGCGACCAGCAACGGCTCATGGCCCAGCTGAAGGGCATTTTCTATCTGCCGCAGGCTAACACCCTCCATGCAGGGGCTGAATACCGCTACGACTACCTGAATGCCCCCGACAGAACGCAGACAGGCTCTGCAAGCGACTGGACCGGATCCCTGTATGTGCAGGATGAGTTTGACAAACTGGAGTGGTTCAACCTCACCGCCGGCCTTAGGCTGGTGCGCAATCAGAACTTCGGAGTCAGGATTACGCCCAAGGTGAGTGCAATGTTCTCCGTCGGCGACTTCCGGTTCCGTTTAGGGTGGAGCCAGGGCTTCAAGACACCGACCGTCAAGGAGCTGCACTACCGCTACCTGCACGTTATGGGCAGCAGCACGTTCTTCAACATAGGCAATACGGGGCTTAATCCGCAGACAAGTAACTACCTCTCGACCAGCGCGGAGTATCGCGGAGAGAAGTTTACGGTTGCCGTCAGCGGCTATCTGAACAAGCTCGACAACATGATAGCACTGGTTAATGTCCCCGTGGGCGAGATTCCAGCCGGCATCACCACCGCCTATCTCGGCGACGGCAGCACGGGTGTGCAGGCCCGCATGTATAAGAATATGGACGATGCCCGCACGTATGGAGTCGATGTCACGCTTTCATATCAGGTCATCAAGGACCTCACGCTGACGGGTGCATACAGTTGGCTTAATACGGAAGCGCATCTGTATGACGCAGAGAAGGACAGGATGATTTCGGTAACCATCGACGGCACGGCGCATCACAAGTGGAGCGCATCGGCCATGTACAGCCATACGTTCAGTCCTCTCTACAAGCTCGGCATCAACCTCTCGACGCGTGGCAGCAGCACACGCCTCTATCAGAACAACAGGAATGGTAAGGCATTCCAGATATGGAGGATAAACACGACGCACGACTTAGGCAGGCGCGACAGGATACTGACATACAGAGTGGAGCTGGGGGTGGATAATATCTTCAATTACGTTGACCGCACCATGCATCCCTATCATTTGGGCAACAACACGCCGGGAACAACGGTATATGGCACCTTTGGCATAAAGTTCAATTACGGAAAAAGAGTTAAGAACAATATCATTTCAACCAAACAAAACTTTAACAGCAATGAAGATTAAATCATTTATTATCGCTACCATGATGTCAGCCCTGGTAGCACCAATGTTTGTCTCATGCGGTGATGACGACAATGACAGCAACACCGACAGCCAGATTGTAGAGAACATCGTGTCAGAGTACACGGTAAACGACAAGATGGTAGCCGACCAGAAGAGGAAATCAGGCAAGAACGTAGCAGTCCTGCTGGTAGCATTCGGCTCCACCTGGAACAATGCCTTCCTGGCCTTTGACGCCACAAAGGCTGCCTACGAGCAGGCATTCCCCGAGGCCGACGTCTATATGAGCTTCTCGAGCGACATCTGCATCAATCGTGCAAGCGTAGGTGAGAATACCGACGATGCCGGCAACATCGTAAAGCGTGACTACTATGAGCCTCGCTACCTGCTTCACGCCATCGGTGCGGCTAAGTACAGCAAGATCTATGTGCAGTCCCTGCAGGTCATCCCGGGCGAGGAGTTTGCTGCTGTGGTAGCAAGCGTGAAGAAGTTCATGAACAACGGTTATCTCAAGGACGCACATCTTGACGACGATTACCTTGCAAAGCTGCAGGAAGACGAGGCCATCTTCCTCGGTATGCCTCTGCTCAGCGACCCGGATGTTGACGTTCCAAAGGTTGCCTACGAGCTTAACGAGATTTGCAAGGCTGAAGCCGCTCAGGGCGTTGTAGCATTCATGGGTCATGGCAACCCCGACAACTATGACACCTTCAAGGCCAATGTTCGCTACACTCAGCTTGAGCAGGCTCTGCAAACCTATAGCAAGAACTACCTCGTAGGTACCGTTGATATGCCTGGCAACTACAAGCAGGACGTGCTGGCACGCATGAACGCACAAGGCATCAGCAGCGGCAAGCTCTACCTGCACGCCCTGATGTCTATTGCCGGTGACCACGCTCACAATGACATGGCCGGCGAGGGCGATGAGTATTGGAACGCAGAGGATGAGGAGTCAGAGGAGAACAGCTGGTTTGAGTTCTTCGGCCACAACGGCTTTAATCCCATCGTTGTAAAGGCAGGCAATCATCCACAAGGCCTGCTGGAGCATCGCGGCATCCTGAATGTATGGATCAACCATACCAAGGAGGCTCAGTTCCTTGAAGATGCTTACCACAGCATGTATCCGGAAGAATAATAATTAGGAGTTAAGAAGTTAAGGAGTTAAGATGTTAAGACAATAGTATGGCTGTTTGCCACTAATTGTCAAGTATCGTTACTGTAGTTCTTTGTATTGTCTTATCTCCTTAACTACTTAACTAAAAAAAAATGGCAGCAGTCATGATAGCAGCACCCACCAGCGGCTCGGGCAAGACAACGGTTGCCCGGGGGCTGATGGGTTTGCTCGTAAAAAAAGGATATAGCGTACAGCCGTTCAAGTGCGGGCCTGACTATATCGACACAAAGTTCCACGAAGCCGTATGCGGGCGTCCGAGCATCAACCTCGACACCTTCATGGCTTCGCCCGGACATGTGCGGGAACTGTTTGCCCATTATGGGGCAGATGCCGACATGTGTATCGTAGAAGGCATGATGGGGCTCTTTGACGGTTACGACAGGGAACGCGGTTCGTCCTACGAGATAGCACGTGAACTCGGAATACCCGTAGTGCTGGTGGTGGATGCAAAGAGTGCTGCCTACTCAATGGCAGCGTTGCTGTCCGGCTTCATCAGCTTCAGGAACGATATACGCATAGCCGGCGTGATTTTCAACAGAGTAGGGTCGGACAAGCACTTCAGGATCCTGCGTGAGATTTGTGAGGAGCTGGATGTGGAGTGTCTGGGCTATCTGCCCAAGGATGCATACCTTGAACAAGGCTCACGCTATCTGGGGCTGGACTTCTCGGAGCTGCCTGACGATGGTAAACTTATCAGTCAAATGGAGGAACATGTGGCATGGGAACATCTGTTAAGACTCTGATAGCGCGCAGCCGCGAGTCGTTCTCGTTTCTTTATCAAGAGACGATAGACCGTCTGGGCGATGTCACCTTCTTTAATCCCGAACGGGATGTGCCTGACCTGAGCGGCATCGGCCTGCTCTATCTGCCCGGCGGCTATCCCGAAAAGCATCTGGAAGCCTTGGCGGCTAACGAGGCATGTAGAAAGGCCGTCAAGGCATTTGCCGAACAGGGAGGCCAGATTGTGGCCGAGTGCGGCGGAATGATGTATCTCTGCCAGAGTATCGTTACCGACGAGGATGAGTTCCCAATGTGCAATGTGCTGCCATATAGCATAACGGCACGAACGTCCGACCGCAAACTCTCGTTAGGCTATCGCCGTTTTATGCTCGATGGCAGGGAGTATCGCGGACATGAGTTCCACTACACGCAGTTCCTCGGGGAGACTCCGACGTCCGTCGTGCAGGTCTTTAATGCCAAAGGCGAACCGGTCAATACACCCGTCCTCAGACACAAGAATGTCCTGGCAAGCTATACGCACCTCTACAACCTATGAAACATATTTACACAAAGACAGGCGACAGCGGCGAGACCAGCCTTCGCAATGGTGTTCGAGTCAGCAAGAACGATCCGCGCATTGAGGCAAACGGAGAGATTGACATGCTCAACTCGCTGATAGGACTGATTGCGGAAAGGAGTCCGCTTCTGGATGACATACAGCGCGAACTGATGGTGGTAATGAGTCATGTGGCGACTCCCGGCGGTAAGGAAAATCCGCGTCCACTGCATTGTGACGAACTCACCGTGCGAATGGAGCACGCCATAGATGCCGTCGGTGTGTCAACAGGCTTTGTAGTGCCTCATGGAATAATACATGTGGTACGGGCACAATGCCGGACCGCTGAGCGCCGCCTGTGGGCAGTGCATAGTCTTTATCCGCTTGATGCAAGCATCCTCAAAATGATAAACCGACTGTCGGACTATCTCTTTGTCTTAGGGCAGGGTGAGGGGTGAGGAATTAAAAATTAAGAATTCAAAATTCAAAATTAAAGTTCCACCCCGGCCCTCCCTTGTAGGAGAGGAAGAGGGGACAATAGCAACAGCATCAAAATTGTAAATGGTCAATGGTCAATGGTCAATGAAAAATGTTCTTCATCCAATCATGTTTGCCGGAACGGGCAGCGATGTCGGCAAGAGTATTGTCGCCACAGCCTTCTGCCGCATCTTCAGTCAGGACGGCTATATGCCTGCGCCTTTCAAGGCACAGAACATGGCACTCAACAGCTATGCCACCCCCGAAGGTCTGGAGATAGGGCGTGCTCAGGCCGTGCAGGCTGAAGCAGCCGGCATCCCATGTCATACCGACATGAACCCTCTGCTCCTAAAACCCCAGAGCGACCATACGAGCCAGATAGTGCTGCACGGCAAGCCCATTGGCAACCGCGATGCCTACGAATACTGGAACCCTCACCCCTCATCCCTCACCCCTCCTGTTGATTTCAGAAAGGAGGTATGCGATGCCTTTGACCGCCTTGCCTCACGCTATAATCCGATAGTGATGGAAGGTGCCGGCAGTATATCCGAACTCAACCTTCGCAGTACAGACCTCGTGAACTTGCCGATGGCGCGACATGCAAAGGCCGATGTCATTCTTGTGGGCGACATAGACAGGGGCGGTGTCTTTGCATCCGTCTATGGAAGCATCATGCTGCAGACACCAGAGGACAGGAAACTCATCAAGGGCATCATCATCAACAAGTTTCGCGGCGACATGCGACTCTTTGACGATGGGCGCAGCATGCTTGAGGAACTATGCGGCGTGCCGGTGCTCGGCATCATACCATACTATAAGGACATCTGCATAGAGGAAGAAGACAGCGTCAGCCTTGAGCGCAAACGCAGACAACTGGCAGAGGGAAAGCTGAATATCGCGGTGGTCCTGCTGCGACACATCAGCAACTTTACCGACTTTGACACCTTAGAGCGCGACCCGCGCGTCAATCTCTTTTATACCAACAACACCTCAGACATAAGCCATGCAGACATCATCATCCTGCCAGGCACAAAACAGACCTCTGAAGACCTCATAGAATTGCGCCGCAACGGATGTGCACAAGCCATCATCCGCGCACACCGTGAGGGAAAGACCGTCGTAGGCATCTGCGGGGGCTACCAGATGTTAGGACAAACCGTCAGCGACCCTGACGGCATAGAGGGCAACATCGCCACACTGCCAGGACTGGGTCTGCTGCCCATCCATACCACGATGACACGCGAGAAGACCACCAGGCAGGTGACCTTTGAGTTCGGCGGACAGGAGTGTAAGGGCTATGAGATACACCAGGGTATCAGCGATACGGACAAAGTCATCCTGCGGTCAGGCAACTGCATAGGCACATACATCCACGGCTTCCTTGACAACCCGCCGGTTATTGAATACCTTCTAAACCTTAACCCTAACCTTAACCCTAACGATAACCTTAACCTTGAGGATAACGAAAGCTTTAAGGAAGGGCAATATGACAAGCTTGCCGACCATGTTCGCCGACACGTTGACATGGAACGAATCTATCAAATACTGACTGACAATGATTGAAGGACACGGCGACGACGCATACAGATACAGAGACATCAGGAGCGACTTCTCTTCCAACATCTGCGCTCACGGCAGCCATCAGGGCCTGCTGAACCATCTTGCTGCCCACCCGGAGCTGATAGACCACTATCCCGAGCCGGAGGCATGGTCACTTGAAAGGATGCTGGCCGACAGACATGGCATCGACTCCAGGCAAGTCATCGTCACCAGCGGCGCAACAGAAGCCATATACCTCATAGCGCAGACATTCCGCATGAATGCCATGATCCCAGAGCCGACATTCAGCGAATATGCCGATGCCTGTATGATGTACCATTTACCATGTACAATGTACAATTTTCGTGACGGAAAGCAAACAACCCCTCACCCCTCGTCCCTCATCCCTGCCACCGTGCCCTGCGGGTCTCCGCAGGGTCTCCTATGGCTCTGCAACCCCAATAACCCGACGGGCGAGGTCTATGACACGCAGTACATCGAAAAGGTGACGACGGAGCACGAACTTG
This sequence comes from Prevotellaceae bacterium UBA2718, assembly GCA_002353975.1. Taxonomy (GTDB): domain Bacteria; phylum Bacteroidota; class Bacteroidia; order Bacteroidales; family Bacteroidaceae; genus Prevotella. Next base: position 13,595 of record DEKQ01000007.1, on the reverse strand, counting down.
TGGTGACAGACCAAAGCTACTCGAACTACACAGAGGCATCCATCATGTCACCGCAACAGGGATGCAGGATGCGAAATGTCATTCAGATCCACTCCATGACGAAAGATTACGGTGTGCCGGGTCTGAGGCTGGGTTATATCACAGCCCATGAGAGGCTGACAGAGCAAATCCGTCAGCATATACGTCCTTGGAGTGTCTCGTCACTGGCCATAGAGGCGGGCAAGTATCTGCTGCAGCATGACGAGCTGATTTGCCGTCCTGACCTGCATGAGGCACAACGCCTTCGCGAAAGGCTTTGCCAGATAGAGACAATAGAAGTTATGCCCACGCAGACCAACTTCATGCTCTGCAGGCAGGAGCATCACACGACTGCGGAGCTGAAGGAATACCTTGCGAATGAGCATCACATCCTAATTCGCGATGCCTCAAACTTCAAAGGACTCACTCCTCACCACTTCCGCATAGCCTCTCAGACTGCAGAAGAGAATGACGCCCTCGTCAAAGCCATACGGCAATTCATTGAGGTGAGGGATAAGAGGGGCTGCGATAAAATCGCAGCACACAAGAAAGGGACAAAGGGGAATACGGCAAATGGTACATTGTAAATGGTAAATGGTACATCATCATTATTGGTTGGCTGGTTGCTTGACCTCTTGCTGGGTGACCCCGTATGGCTGCCGCATCCCGTGGTGGCCTTTGGCAAAGTGATTGCCTTTGGCGAGCATCATCTGAACAAGGAACACTATCGCAAAACAAAGGGTGCGATAATGGCAGTCCTGCTGATTATTGCCACATACGCCATAGGTCTGGTCATCAATCGTCATTTACCTATTGTCAACTGCATCATCGTCTTCTACTGCCTTGCCGGCACTACGCTCATCCGTGAAGTACGGGCTGTTTTCCTTGCCCTTGACCGAGGCCTTGACGAGGGTCGCAGGCAGGTGGCCCGCATCGTGGGGCGCGACACATCCGGGCTCTCAGCCCAGGAGGTACGTACCGCCGCCCTTGAAACCCTTGCCGAGAACCTGAGCGACGGCGTAATTGCACCGCTCTTCTGGTTTGCCGTGCTTGGGGTTCCGGGGATGCTTGCCTATAAGATGGTTAACACTCTTGACTCTATGATAGGTTATAAGACAGAGCGCTACCGCGACTTCGGTTGCTGGGCTGCCCATATCGATGACATTGCCAACTATATTCCGGCCCGCCTCACGGCACTGCTGATGGTGACGGCAGCAGGGAGACCGCGCCTGATGGGGTTTGTATGGCAGAACGGGCGCAAACACGCATCACCTAACAGCGGCTATCCCGAGGCTGCTTTAGCAGGTATTCTGGACTGTCGCTTCGGAGGACCGCACTACTACTTCGGCGAAATGTTTGACAAACCCTACATCGGGATGAACGAACGACCTCTGACAACGGCTGACATGAGGACCGCCGTCCGCATCAACAGGACGGCTGAAGCCCTGATGCTTGCTGTCGTCTGCTGTTGGCTTGTCGTTAAAAGTATTTTGTGATGTTTGCGTTCTCAAAGTTATTCATCTCGTTGACCATGCGAACAGCGGAGTCTATGATGGGGAAGGCGCACAGTGCCCCCGTGCCCTCACCTAAACGCAGTCCAAGGTTCAGGAGTGGTTTTGCGTCCACGATGTCGAGCATCATCCTGTGTCCTCTCTCATCGCCGCAGTGGGTGAATATCATGTAGTCCTGAGAAGCGGGGTAAAGCCGGATGGCTGCCAGGGCGCAGGCGGTCATGATGAACCCGTCTATCAGGACAACAACATGTCGCTCCGCTGCACGCAGCATGGCACCGATGGCGGCTACCATCTCAAAGCCGCCGAAATAGCGGATGGGAGTAACGGGACCGACGGAAGTCTCGTCCTTGCCGTAAACAGCGTGATACCTTTCCATTGCCCTTGAGAGCACATCATACTTATGCCGCACACCTTCGTTGTCAAGTCCTGCACCGGCACCTATACAGTCCTTCAGGGGGATATTCCCGAAGAGGCTCATCCAGATGCTTGACGGCGAGGTATTGCCGATGCCCATCTCCCCGATGGACAGGATGCGGCAGCCCTCGGCAATGCAGGCATCTGCCAAGTCGATGCCTACGGACAGGGTACGGTCAAACTCCTCCTCGCTCATGGCAGGCTCATAAAGGAAGTTCCCGGTGCCTCGGGCAATTTTGCGATTGATGATACCGCTGACAGCAGACAGGTCATAATCCACTCCTACATCGACAATGCGGAGCCTGAAGCCGTGCTGACGGCAAAACATGTTGACTCCACCGCCGCCACGGGTGAAATTAATCATCTGCTGATACGTGACTTCGCGAGGAGAGATGCTGACACCTTCACGCTCTATGCCGTGGTCGCCACCCAGCAGCAAATGGCATGGATGAGCAACACTGGGAGAGAGCGTCTGCTGGATAAGACAAACCTGCATGGCAACCTCTTCCAGGCGTCCCAGCGAACCCTTTGGCTTGTTCAGGTTATCTATCTTGTCTTGTATGGCAGACAGAAGTGAATGGTCCGTAGAGTGTATATTGAATGTTCTCATTTGATTTTTACCTCTATTCCTGAAACCATGAGTATTACCTCATCGGCTTTCGTGGCGATATATTGGTTCATCCAGCCTTGCACGTCCGTGAACCTGCGCTGCAGTGCATTGTCCGACACACCTCCAAGGCCTATTTCGTTGGTGACAAAGATATAGGTGGCATCCTGGCGCGTGAAGGCATCAAACTCCTTCTTTGCCATCTCCAGCACCTTGTCCGTGTCTGAGTTATTAGTGAAGAAGAAATTCGTGAGCCACAGCGTCACACAGTCAATGACAATGACTCGCCCTGAAAGGTTGTGACGGCTCAGGTACATCTCCTCCTCGATGTTGGTCCACTGCGGCCCTCTGCGTTCCTTATGGCGACGCACTCGCTCCTGAAACTCGTCATCCCAGATGCGGGCTGTGGCAAGATACACGGGACGGTCTGACAGAGCCAGTGCCAATGCCTCGGCCTTTTGGCTCTTGCCCGAACGCTGACCGCCGGTGATGAGTATAATCCTTTTCATCTGACTATAGGGGGGATTTTCAAATAGACAGTCGGGTACATATTGCGAGCAGCGTTGCCAGCTCCACCATCAGGCATACCGCTCCGCAGCAGTCACCGGTATAGCCTTGCAACCAATGCCGGATGTAATGATAGAGGAACAGCATCACGAGGGCGGGAATGAGCAGGATGAGCATCGCATCGCATATCGTACACTGCACGCCATACATCACCACGGCCATTGGGAGCAGGCCCTGCAAGGCGAGGCCAGCTACGGCTTTCCATCCCAGGGAGCGATATACGGTCTTTGCCTTAGCTTCCTCTTCGCTCCGAGCGTAAGGCAGCGTTATGAGTCCTGCTGACAGCATCTTTGCAAAGGGGTCGGCAGCAATGACGGCAAGACATGCAAGCGCGGGCGTCATGGAGAAGAGCGTCGCAGCGAGCAGCAGGACGTACATAATAAGCCCGAGCACGCCGAAGGTACCGATGTGCGAATCCTTCATGATGACGAGGATGCGGCTGCGGTCGGTGCCCCCGCCAAAACCGTCGAAGAAGTCGGCAAGCCCGTCTTCGTGCAAGGCTCCCGTTGTGAGGAGTCGGAGTGCTATGGCCGCCAGTACTGCAATGATGTAGGGAAACCACAGACTGCACAGGTAGAGCGTCGCTGCCATCAGCCCTCCCGTGAGCCATCCCGCGAGGGGCCAGTACTCCACCACCACCCTATAGCTCTCTCTGGAAGGTTCGTGGATGCGCCAGAAAGGAATGCGGGTGAAGAATATCAATGCAGCCCAGATGCGGTCATACCACGGACTTTGTTCAGTATCAATGTGCATATTCTTTATATTTGTCTGCAAAATTACGAAAAAAAATTGTACTTTTGCAGGCGCAAACGGAATTATATAACAAAAAAATGATGAAAACATTTCTCAGCCTATGCATGGCAATAGTGCTCTGCGCCTGTTCCGGAAGGAATGGCGGGGCAAAGGGAGACGATGGCACGTCGTCTGGCGACTCTGTCTGCACCGTCAATGTGAAGTATGCCACGGAGTTCTCTGTGCGTGACTCTGCTGATGTGCGGCTTGTCCGTGTCGGCAAGAAAGACAGCTTTGCCCTGGTCAAATCGGATGATGTGAAGGTGCCCGAAGGTTATGTGAAGGTGCGTGTGCCTATCAGCAGGACGATATGCATGACGGCGCTGCAGCTTTCAAACTTCACCATCCTTGATGCCCATGATGTCGTGAAGGGTATTACGGGTACGAAGAATCTCTTTGATGAGGACATCAAGAAGCGTGTCAGCGATGGTCGCATCGTGAAGATAGGCATGGAGGGTGAGTTTGATACGGAGCTGATCCTGGCGGCTAATCCGGAAGTCATCTTCATCTCCCCGTTCAAGCGTGGCGGCTACGAACTTATCAAAGATACGGGCATCACCCTTGTGCCCCACTTGGGACATAAGGAGCTCAATCCGCTGGGCCAGGCGGAGTGGGTGAAGTTTATCGGTATGTTTATCGGTAAGGAGCGCGAGGCAGAGAAGGTTTTTGCCGGCATCGAGGAGCGTTATAACGCTCTGAAGGAGAAGGTAAAGGCTGCTGATTTCAAGACCCTTCCGACTGTTACGAGCGGCGAGATGCACTACGGAACGTGGCACGCCGTGGGTGGCAAGAACTATCTGGCGCAGATATTCCGCGATGCCGGAGCGGAGTATGTAGTGAAGAATGATGAGCCAGCCGGCGTGGATATGGAGTTTGAGAAGATGTATTCGCTTGCTGCCAATGCCGACTACTGGCGCATCCTGAACAGTTTCCAGGGCGAGTTCAGCTATGAGGCGCTGAAGGCATCGGAGCCACGCAACGAGCTGTTCAAGGCTTTCAAGGAGAAGAAGGTGATATACTGTAACATGAAGCAGACGCCCTACTATGAGATTTCTCCGGTGCAACCCGATGTGATGCTGAAGGATTTTGTTGCCATTTTTCATCCGGAACTTGTTGAACCTGACTACAAGCCGGTATTCTATAAACTGCTGAAATGAAGAACGCCTCAGTATTCGTCATATTGTTTGCAAGCATCATCTTGCTGCTTGTGGCCAATCTGCTCATCGGAACGGTAAGGATTCCCGTGACGGCAGTCTGCCGCATCCTGCTTGGCGATGACAGTAATGAGATCTGGACGAATATCATCTTCAACAGCCGCTTGCCGCAGGAGCTTACGGCCATCGTCGCAGGTGCGGGCCTGGCTGTCAGTGGCCTTCAGATGCAGACGGTGTTTCGCAACCCCCTGGCAGGCCCTTCGGTGCTTGGCATCAGCAACGGGTCGGCCCTCGGTGTGGCGTTTGTGGTGCTGCTGTCGGGACGCATCGGAGGTGTGGCCCTGAGTAGTCTGGGCTACCTCGGCGATGCCGCCATAAGCGTGGCAGCCATCGTCGGAGCCATGGCTGTGCTGATGCTCATCCTGTGGGTGTCACACAAGGTGAGCGGCAGTGTGACGCTGCTCATCATCGGCGTGATGGTGGGCTATATGGCTAATGCCATCATCGGCGTGCTGAAGTTCCTGTCGCCTGAGGAGGATGTAAAGGCATTTGTCGTGTGGGGCCTTGGCTCGTTCTCGCGTGTCAGCGGCGACGAGATGGTGCTCTTCGTGGTGCTGATGTGCATACTGATACCCCTGTCATGCCTGTTGGTAAAGCCCATGAACATGCTTTTGCTGGGCGACTATTACGCTGCCAATCTCGGGCTGAATGTACGTCGTGCACGCATGATGGTGATTATCAGCTCGGGCGTGCTGGTGGCTATAGTCACCGCCTACTGCGGACCTATCATGTTCATTGGCCTTGCAGTGCCTCATCTGGCACGTGCCTTCTTCCAGACCAGCGACCATCTCATCCTGTTGCCGGCCACGGCTCTGTGCGGCTCTGTGCTTGCACTGATATGTAACCTCATTGCCCGTATGCCAGGCTTTGAGGGTGCATTGCCCGTGAATAGCGTCACGGCACTTGTCGGTGCTCCTGTCATTGCGATGGTGCTCTTCAGCCGCCGCAAGAATGAGGCATTATAGAATCTGCATAATCTCGCGCAATGTCGTAACGGTATGGGTGGGGATGGATGTCGGCTCTACGTTCCACCTGTTGAACAGTATGGTGTCAAGGCCTGCATTGTGTGCCCCGGTGATGTCTGTCTGCAGATTGTCGCCTATCATACACGTCGTCAGGGGGCTTGCTCCTGATACCTTCAGGGCATAGTCGAAGAACTGTTTTGAGGGCTTGTTGGCTCCGGCATTCTCACTGAGGATAATGGTGTCAAAGTATTTGCGCAGACCACAGCTGCTCATTTTCTTGTACTGCACTTCGTGGAAGCCGTTGCTGCACAAGTGCATTCTGTAACCCTTGGCGCGAAGATATTCCATCAGTTCGCGGGCCCCGTCCACCACGCCAGGCTGGCTTGAGCAGGCATCCAGGAACATGTCGTTTATCCGCAGGCAGTATTCCCTGAATGCAGAAGCCGATTCTTCATCCTTCAGTCTCAGCTCTTCACTCATGCAGAGGGGTCTGCGGAAGCGTTCCAGAATAAGGTATGGCCGGTCAATCTCCCCCTTGGAGTAGCGCCCCCAAAGGTCTATGTTGGCAGCCCAATAGGCATCATAAAACACCTGAGGGTCTGGGAAATAACGCTGCAGCCTGAAAGCCTCAAAAGTTTCACGCAAGGCAATGACGGCATTGCCGTAGGTATCGTAGAGTGTATCGTCAAAGTCTATGAAGAGATCTTTGTATTTCATTTTGTGGATTCTATTCTTTATATTCAAGTTCCGAAAATGCACCATTAATGCGCCGCTCAGTAAAAGACCTGCTATTACCCGGTAAAAGACCTGCTATTACAGGGTAAAAGACCTACTATTACAGGGTAAAAGACCTACTATTGCAACGCGCTGAATATGAGTGTATTCCAAAGGCCTCCCTCAAGCGCAGCCACCCTTCCTCCTCTCTTCCCTCGTGCCGCGCTATTTTATCGCGTGGTCTCCTTCACCCCTCAATGAGCAATATGGTCAGCTTCCCGTTTTCCAACAGCGGGGCACAATGTTCGTAGCAATGGTCAGTGACGACTTTGGAGAAGGCTTTGAGTTTCTCCGCTGGAAGCCTTTCCCAGAGTTCGCGTGCCAGAGTGATGTCATCGATGTTGATATGACAATCAGCCTCATCAAGCATTTCGCCGATAAATGCCTTGTCCATCACCGTCTTGCGACTGTGGGTATCGAGATGCCCCTTGGCAAGCTTGACGGCCTTTCCCAGCATCACCCCAAGCGTCACATTAGGAAAGGACAGCTCATTGGCCATCTTGAGTGTCTCGCCGATGAAGTTGCCATACTGCACAAAGGCCTGAGTCGGCAAGTCCGGATAGAGGGTCTTCAGGTGTCGCTCACTCTTGAATCCGCTGTTGATTACCACCCTTTCGGTGCCGCTCGCCTTGGCCACCTCCATACACTTTCTGATGGAGTGGATAAACGCCTGCTCGCTGAAGGGCTTCACAATGCCCGACACACCGATTATCGATATTCCACCCACTATGCCGAGCCGCGGGTTGAAGGTCCTGCGGGCTATCTCCTCTCCGTCGGGCACGCTGATGGTTATCCTTACGTTTTCCCCTATGTTGGCCCGAAGCATCTCGCGGGGTGCCTTGTTGATAGCCGGTTCGCTAGGGGGAAAGTCAAAACCCGGCAAGGTAAAGGAGCCTACGCCCTTGCCACCAAGTATCTGGAATGTGTCTGCCGGTTCTGCCGATGCCCTTATCTCAATGCCGTTAGTGACATCAGGGTCGTCGCCTGCATCCTTGATGACCGAGGCATAATCCGCTCCGTATGCCACCGCCACACGGATTGTCTCGCCGTCAGGCAATGTCACAGGCACCTCGCCGGGCATTCTCCCCTCAATCAGGCGGATGGTGGCAGCGACGGCGGCGGCTGTGGCACATGTGCCAGTGGTGAGACCGCTGTGAAGGGGATAGAACTCAGGCAGGAACTTTTCCACGGCCCGCCTAAGCCCATGGGGGCCATTGACCGTTGTGTGTTCTCCCGAGTATGCCGTTGGCAAAGGACGCTTGATGGCAATGATGCGCATGCCCTGCTTCCTTGCTTCTGCGGTCTTTTCGGCAAACCCTCCGGAAAGGCCGCTTTCCTTCAGCAGTATCGCCTCTGCACGGGGCAGGGCATTGTCCTCATAAAGGCACAGCTGCCCGTCTCCGGCTCCCTGCTCATGCGCCAAGCGGATGCTGCTTTCCCTGTTCAGTATCCTGTATGTTACCTTCACACCCTCGTTCTCCAACCACTTCAACCTGCCGATGCTCTGCACCCCGGTAGTGGCAAGCAGCGTATGTATATCCGTCGGAACGTGTGAGTAGTCGTCAATCCATGTGATGTCTGCATCCCTTGGCGGGTAGATGCGCTCATAGCGTACAACTGGCACGTGGAGCGCAGAGCACACAGCGGCAATGGTGTCATGCAGCCGCACAGCAAACGGATGAGCGGCATCAACGATGAGGCGGACTCCCTCCTTCAGGCACAGCGCCTCCATCGCCTCACGGTCCAGGGCACCGCTGATGACCCTGCCGTGATGCAGCCGTATGTCCTGCTCGCCGGTCTTTGTGCTGTAGAAGTAAGGCGATCCCGCCTCCTCCAGCACCTCAGCAGCCTTGCGACCCTCTGTCGTTCCTCCGAATACAAGAATCATTCTTCTCCTTTTCTATACAGGTGTGTGAAGTGCTTGTTGTAAAGTTCCGAAAAGCCCTGGCGGTTGTCAATAGCCTCGCCTACCACAAGCATGGTGGTGAGCGTCAGCTTGTTGTCGCGGACTATCTTGGTAAGATCCTTCAGCTTGCCCCGATATATCTTCTGGTCAGGCCAGGTGAGGTGGTAGCAGGCAGCAACGGGTGTGTCTTCCGGATATTCCTGCAGGAGCTCCCTCTGTACGTCGTCCACGATGGCGGCAGAGAGGAAGATACACATCGTGCTCCGGCTCCGTGCCAGCAGGTGCAACTGCTCCTTTTCCGGCATAGGCGTACGTCCCTCGCCACGCGTGAGGATAATGGTCTGCGTAAGCTCAGGGATGGTGAACTGGCTCCTTAGCTCTGCAGCTGCCGCAAGGAAGGAGGATATGCCCGGCGTGATGTGATAGTTCATCCCGTGCTTGTCAAAGAACGCCATCTGCTCCTGTATGGCTCCGAAGATGCAAGGGTCGCCTGTATGCAGACGCACGATGAAGAGACCCCTGTCATAGAAACTCTTCATGTACTCACATTGCTCTTCGAGAGCCATGTCTGCCGATGAACGCACTACGGCCCCGGGCTTGTGACACTCGGTCAGAGCCTTGGGCACAAGGGAACCAGCGTAGAGGATCAGGTCCGCCTTTTCAAGCATCCTGCGGCCTCTCACGGAAATCAAGTCGGGGTCTCCCGGTCCGGCTCCTACTATCTCAATGTGACCGCAGGTATCTGCCTTATCAGAAACGGCCAAATGCCCCCGTCGAAGGTTGCTCCGGCTGATGGCGATGGCCAATGTCCAATCCTTGCCCTTTACCTTCTCTACCAGCAGTTGTCCGTCTCCGGCTCCGAGAATGGCAGCGGCTTCACAGACACTGGGCGTGCCAACATGCCGCTCCACCGTTTCGCTGGGATTGGGAACCGTGACAGAGGCAAGCTCCTCGGCGGTAAAGAATTGTATCTGCGCACCGATGCCTGCACGCCTGAGGCTGCGTACTACAGGCTCGTCCTTCTTCACGTCAATGGAGCGCCAGGACTGATATTCGCAACAGTAACCTGCATCGGCAATGGCTGCCTGCATCTCTCTCAGAATCTTTGCCGCCGGCGATGCCTGATGAGCAAGTCCGAAGCCTATGGAAAGACAGCGCGGTATGAACTGAATCCAGTCCCCCTTGTAGTTCTCCATAGCTGCATGAATGCGTGGAGAGACTATTATGATGAGTGCATAGTCCATACGAATGGCATCTTCCAGATGGTCTATGACGGTGACATGTTCGGGCAATGTGCTCTCCAGATAGTCTGTTCCCTCATCACGAATATCCATGAAGAGGGCAGTGGGACGCCGGTTCACAAAGCTGAAAATGCAACGGTTCATACCTGTTGAATGCCTTTCGCGCCAGCCGAATTGGTTAGCCAGCGTGTCTAACGCCCAAAGCCCTGCCATATCGCTCTGAGTGGTAATCACGGCGTGTCCCTTCAGGATTTCCGAAAAGTCGCGCGTCAAGTCGTTGGCACCGCCTATGTGTCCGCTGAGAACGCTGATGACATGCCTGCCAAAGCTGTCGATGCAGATGACGGCTGGGTCGTTATGCTTGTCCTCTATGAGCGGGGAGATGGTGCGTACACAGATGCCCATTGCACCGATAAACACGAAGGCATCAAAGTCATTCCAGCAGTCTTTTACCATACAGCGGTCAAGAAGTGATAACCTGCGCTTTCTCCAAGACTGTTGTAAGTCTCCCCTCTGAATCTCTGACTTAAGGCGGGCAGCGACTGTGCGACCTGCTTCGCCTATGGGTATGATGGCTATTTCCTGCATTTCAATATCGTTATGGGATGGTTGTCGTTCAGTTGAATATGAAGTGGCTGTTCTTGACGGAGCCCCAGCTCCTCGCAGGCCCTGTCCCAAAGTTGACGGCTCTCTGCCGGCACTTTCGGGGCTACTACGCTGTTGAAGACTATCACACCCTCATCTGGCAGAACACTGAGGACCTTCTCCATGATTTCTTTCAGGCATCCTCCGTGCCCCCCTATGAAGACGGCATCAGGACGGGGAACTGTGGAAATGTCGGCCTTTAGGAAGTCACCGATGTGAACCCCTATACCCGGAGCCCCATGCCTCCTGGTGTTCTCATTGATGATAGCCTCGCATTCAGGACGTATCTCGAATGCCTCTATCTGAAGATGCGGAAACCGCAGCCTTGCCTCTATTGATACGCTTCCGGTGCAGAAGCCGATGTCCCAGAATACTCGTCGCGCAGGCAGCTCAAGGGCCTGAAGCGTGAGCAGACGGATAGGCATCTTGGTTATCATCTTCTCCCTGCCGTCAAGCAGAACGAAGTCAGAGTCAGGAACACCAAACCTCGATTTGCACAGACGGTTGGACACCAGCATCAGGCAGTTAGGCATGGAGAAACTTCTCGCCGAGGCTTCTTCCAATGATAGCGAGGTTACTTTCTCAGCCTCAGGATTGCCCAAGTGTTCGCCCACATGCATATCATAGCGAGTGTAACCATATTCCATCATTCGGCGGGCAATACTGGCGGGCGTGTGCTCTCTGTCGGTCAGCACGCCAATCTTCTCAGCACCCTCTATCAGAGCTCTGTCCAGTTCCTGCCAGGGACGCCCTGTGAGCGAAACAATCCTCATATCGTGATATGGCATCACCAGTCTGTGGGCCAGCATCTGGAGCGAGTTGAAAGCAGGATAGACCACGATGTCAGCCTCGGGCATCTTGCGTCTGATTGTGTTGGCAAAGCCGAAGAACAACGGGTCGCCGCTGACAAATGTAATAATCGTAAGCGGATCGTACGTGAATGTCTCGACACTGGGATGCGACTGTTGTTGCGTAAGCATAGCGGACATCTCCCTATACTCCTCGATGACCTTGTCAAGCGGCACCGTGATGTCTATCCATTTGGCATCCTCTGGCAACAACGAAGCCACAATCTCATGATGACGCCTGCCACCAGAGAACACCCCGCCGTTCCTGATAATCTCCAACACCTCAGGAGCAAAGAACGGCTCCGGATTGTCCGTAATTCCTATGAATATAAATCTAATCAAAATTATGAATTATGCATTCTGCATTCTGAATTTTGCATTCTGAATTTTGAATTCTGAATTTTGAATTATTAATTTTTCATTCTACAGGTCTCTCCCCGGTTTCAGTTGCTCTGCATCATCAAAGGTCAGTATGGCATTGCACAGCGTGGCGGCGAGGTTGCTACCTCCCTTCCGTCCCTCAACGATAATTTTTGGAATATCCCTGAAAGGCTTCACCATGTGCTTTGACTCCCTGACATGGACAAAGCCGACCGGAGCGGCAATGATACCGGCAGGCTGAGCCTTGCCCTTACGGATCAGGGCACACAGCTCCATTAGTGCCGTGGGAGCATTGCCAAAGGCAAACAGGGCATCCGGATGCTCCTCTACAGCCAAGCGTATGCCTGCCTGAGTGCGGGTTATTCCCTGCGCCGCAGCCATCTCTGCCACCCGAGGGTCCGAGAGATAGCACTTCGCTTCGACGCCCAGCCGCGCAAGAGCTCCCTTGCGAATGCCGCTGGTCACCATCGTCACATCAGTCACGATGGTCCGCAGACTTCCGTTCCTTACCTTATTATATAATGTCTCTACGGCTCCCGCGTCGGTATAGAGAATGCTCTCCATATCAAAGTCGGCAGTGGTATGAATGGCATGCAGCAATGCCCACTTATGATCCAGGGGATAGTCCTGCCTGTGAAGCTCACCGCTAATCGTGCGGAACGACTCTATCATAATGTTCTGACCCACCTTCTCTGCATCGCCCTTCTTGTCACGATAGTACCCCCGTGGTGTGATAAACGTCGGTCCGGCTGCCTCGGTGTGGCCAGAGGCGGGCTGCCATATATACGATTGTGAGTTGCCAATCAGAATGACCGTGAACATATCCACGTCCTCAGGGTCAAACCCGGCAAGCGTCGTCACCTTCACTTCCTGGTCCTCGCGTCCTGCCTGACGCACATAGCCAACAGGCGTCGTGCCCTTTGCATGACTGAGAAACAGCTCCTGCAAACGGTATAGCTGCCAATAGCGCCCATGAGACTTGGGGTTGTAGATGGCCGTTACGAAGTCACCCATTATTGCTGCCTTGATTCTGCGCTCTATCACTTCCCAAGGCGTCATAAGGTCAGAGAGGGAGATGATGCAGATATCGTGACCGATAGGGGCACCCAACAGTGATGCCGCCTTCTGGAAAGCAGAGATACCGGGCAAGGAGACAACCTCGACATCTGACTGTCGCTCGGCTCTCATCTCATAGACCAAGGGGGCCATACCGAATATCCCCGCGTCGCCACTCGAGATGACTACTACCGTCTTTCCCGCTTCTGCCAGGAGGAAAGCCTGCTCGGCACGCTCGCTTTCCTTCTTCATTCCCGTGTCAACACACTCGCAACCCTCCTTCATGAAAGGCTCGATAAACTGGAAATAATACTTGTATCCCACGATGGCATCTGCCTGCCGAACTGCCTCCACTACGGCAGGCGTAATGTCTTCCTTGTCGCCAGGACCTATGCCTGCCACGATGATTTTTCCCATTCTATACAATAAAACGCACACAAAAAGCATAAAACATGCATGTTTGAGTGCGTTAATTTTGGTTTATAACTGATAATCAGGCTATATATTGTGGAGCATACAGGACTCGAACCTGCCACCTCTTGACTGCCAGTCAAACGCTCTAGCCAGATGAGCTAATGCCCCATTTCCATCCGGTTACTCGCTATCTGCATGCAACCGAGTGCAAAGGTACGATTAAGTTTTGAGATATGCAA
>DEKQ01000135.1:2178-2648 GCA_002353975.1 Prevotellaceae bacterium UBA2718 | reverse complement strand
AAGTTGGTGAAGTTGCGAACCTTTGCAGTGTGCTTAGAGCCAACAGGATACTTGGTCTCGATGTTAGCCCAAGGATCTTCCTTCAGCTGACGGATGCCGAGAGACATCTTGCGCTCCTCGCGGTCGAGGGTAAGGATTTCAGCCTCTACCTCGTCACCGACCTTCAGGAAGTCGTGAGCAGAACGCAGGTGCTGGCTCCAAGACATCTCTGATACGTGTATCAGACCCTCTACGCCAGGTGCTACCTCTACGAATGCACCGTAATCGGCAATAACAACGACTGTACCCTTAATGCGGTCACCCACTTTGAGGTTTGGATCCAGTGCATCCCATGGGTGTGGGGTGAGCTGCTTCAGACCGAGAGCGATACGCTTCTTCTGGTCATCGAAGTCAAGGATAACGACCTTAATCTTCTGGTCAAGCTCTACAACCTCATGCGGATCGCTTACGCGGCCCCATGAAAGGTCTGT
>DEKQ01000135.1:0-2146 GCA_002353975.1 Prevotellaceae bacterium UBA2718 | reverse complement strand
CGTAAGAAGTGATGTTCTTAACGGTACCTTCATATACCTGACCCTTCTCCAGCTTAGACATGATCTCAGCCTTCTGAGCCTCAAGCTCTGCCTCAATGAGAGCCTTGTGCGATACAACGACATTACGGAACTCCTGATTGATCTTCACAATCTTGAACTCCATCGTCTTACCTACGAATACGTCGTAGTCACGGATAGGATGAACATCAATCTGTGAGCCTGGCAGGAAGGCCTCGATGCCGAATACATCGACAATCATACCGCCCTTCGTGCGACACTTGATGTAACCCTGTACGATTTCCTCATTGTTGAGTGCCTCGTTGACACGATCCCAGCTCTTGGCAAGGCGTGCCTTCTTGTGAGAAAGAACCAGCTGGCCTTTCTTGTCCTCCTGATTCTCGACAAAGACTTCTACCTTGTCGCCAATCTTCAGGTCAGGATTGTAACGGAACTCAGAAGCGGCGATGATACCGTCGCTCTTGTAACCGATGTTTACGATAACCTCCTTCTTGTCGATGGAGATAACGGTGCCTTCTGCCACCTGGCCCTCAGACACCTTGTTGAGGGTAGCATTGTAAGACTCTTCCTGAGCCTCCTTGCTGACGTTTGAGATACCGCCGTTCTCGAACTCTTCCCAGTTGAAGTCCTCGAGGGGCTGTACGTTTTTTAAGTTAGACATGTTAATTAATAAAATTAGAAAATAATCCCTTCGTTGGGAAAATCGGCTGCAAAGGTACGAATAATTATTCGTTCACACGCACGCGTACGCATACATTTAATGATTATTAACAACCTATATCAAATTCTTGACCCAAAAGGACCGTTACATGGGATATTATTAGTAACTTTGCGCCCTATTTGCGAGAAAAGTACTGAAATGATGTTTGATTACAAGAAATTATATCCCTGGGGATTAGGAGCATTCATAGTGGCGATTGTCGGCACGCTCCTGTTCTTTATCTTTGCCCCTGCAAGCAAGATGTCTGAGTCACAGTATCTGTACATTGACGAGGATGACGGTGTTGATTCCATTGCCATGAAACTTGACCGGATATGCCACAGTTATGGCACGGCAGGCATTATGACCCTTGCAAGGCATACGGACTACAGCAGCCACATACGCACAGGATGCTACGAGATTTCTCCTTCTGAAGGCGCATTCTTCATCTATCGTCACCTGCGCAACGGTCAGCAAAGTCCTGTCAGGCTCACAATTCCATCGGTGCGTACGGCTGACAAACTGGCAGAGGTGCTTGATGACAAGCTGATGTATGGCAAAGAGAAGTGGATGGAATGGTTCACAAGCAATGATTCGCTCAGCATCGTCAATACAGACACGACGCATCTGGCCTGCCTGTTCATTCCCAATACATACGAGGTATATTGGAATACTACTCCAAAGAAGCTGCTGCAGAAGATGTCAGAAGAGCGCAAAGCCTTCTGGAACGGCGAACGTGCAGGAAAAGCAAATGCTTTGGGAATGTCACAGGATGAGGTCATTACGCTTGCCAGTATAATAGACGAGGAGACTGCAAACGATGCCGAAAAGCCTATGATTGCCGGAATGTACTACAACCGCCTGAAGCAGAATATGCCCCTGCAGGCAGACCCGACAGTGAAATATGCCATCGGTGACTTCTCCCTGAAGCGCATCTATAACAATATGCTCAGGACTAAGTCTCCATACAATACTTATATTAATACAGGACTGCCACCGGGTCCGATACGCATACCAACCGTGGCAGGCATTGACGCTGTGCTCAATATGGTGCATCACGATTACCTCTATATGTGTGCCAAGGCAGACTTTTCCGGCACACACACCTTTGCCCGCACCTATCAGGAGCACCTGACCAACGCGGCTAAATATACTGCAGCTCTCAATGCCAGAGAGATAAAATAATCCCAAAATTCAAATAATGATAACAGTTACCAATCTCGCCATTCAATTCGGCAAACGTGTCCTCTATAAGGACGTCAATCTTAAATTTACTTCAGGAAACATTTATGGTATCATCGGTGCCAACGGTGCTGGTAAGTCAACGCTTCTCAAAGCTATCAGTGGTGAGTTAGAGGCCAACAAAGGCACCATCGAACTGGGTCCCGGTGAACGTCTCTCAGTGTTGGAGCAGGACCACTTCAAATA
>DEKQ01000033.1:4292-5751 GCA_002353975.1 Prevotellaceae bacterium UBA2718 | reverse complement strand
TGGCGGCTCATTGGCATTTTCTTTGGCACGATTACATTATTTATTATAACGCTGGGGTATTTGTTCAATATGCTCCTATAAGACTATCATTGATTGGCAAGTGTAAGTCAAAGTCCCGACCTGCTATTATGCAAGCCGGGACTTCTTGTCCTACGGTCGAGCCTGCTTACGCTCGGCAATTCAAACAAGTTTGATTGCACTCGCTAAATCGCAGACTTCTTGGATATATACAGAAAAGTTTTGATATATGCAAAAAAATTATTACCTTTGACTTCGTCTCGCTCGGCGCTTGCGACGCTTTCATCAAGCGAAGCGACTGAAAGAAGGTACTCCGCCTTGGATATGCAACAGAAAAAAACGAGTTCTTTCTCTTGCATATCTCAAGACTTAATCGTACCTTTGCACTCAATTAGACTTAAATCTCATTTCCCAGTATGTTATTATCAATGACGGGCTACGGTAAGGCCGTGGCAAAATACAACGAAAAGACCATACACGTAGAAGTAAAATCGCTCAATTCCAAGGCTATGGACTGCTCCACGCGCATTGCCCCCATCTATCGCGAGAAGGAGATGGAAATACGCAAGCGCATACAGGAGAGCGCCGTGCGCGGCAAGATAGACTTTGCCATCTGGGTGGAGAAAGACATCTCTACCGACGCTCCGCAAGTGAACATTCCCCTGGCTAAGAGCTATTATCAGCAGATGCAGGACCTTTCGGGCGAATTGGGCATACCGATGCCTGCTCCTAATGCGCTTGACGTGATGCAGGTGCTGGTCCGCATGCCCGATGTTGTGGGCCGTGCAGAGACAGAAGACCTGACCGACGAGGAATGGGCCGTAGCCTCAGCCACCATAGACGATGCGCTGAAAGAGCTGACAGCGTTCCGCATTCAGGAGGGCGCTGCGCTGCGCAAGAAGTTTGAGGAGAAGCTGGATAACATCACCAGGCTCATGGAGAGCATTGAGCCATATGAGAGCAGCCGCGTGGAGAAGATACGCCAGCGCATCTTGGATGGGCTGACGGCAATACCCGACGTGGAGTATGACAAGAACCGTCTGGAGCAGGAGATGATATATTACATTGAGAAACTGGATATATCAGAGGAAAAGCAACGCCTCACTAACCACCTGAAGTATTTCCGCGAGACGATGGACGAACCATGGGAGCCTGTGTCGTGTGGAGGAAAGAGCCAGGGAATAGGCAAGAAGCTGGGCTTCATAGCACAGGAAATGGGACGCGAAATCAATACCACCGGCTCAAAAAGCAACCAGGCCGAAATGCAGAACATCGTGGTGCAGATGAAAGACGAACTGGAGCAGATCAAGGAACAAGTGCTCAATGCGCTGTAGGCCTGTAGAATTGAGAATTGAGAATTGAGAGTTGAGAATTGAGAATTACGATTACATGAGAGCCTCACTGTAATAGCATAACTTTCAATTCTCAATTTATATCTTTC
>DEKQ01000033.1:0-4195 GCA_002353975.1 Prevotellaceae bacterium UBA2718 | reverse complement strand
TCTCAACTCTCAATTCTCAAATTGCCTGAGCCAGTTTGACAGGTTGTCAATCATGCGGTCATGATACTTGAATGTGCTTTTGAAACCAAAGCCATGGCCGCCTGAGGGATAGCCGTGGAACTCGCAACGCACGCCCTCTCTGCACAGCGCTGCGTAGTATGCCACACCATTTGTGGCTGCCGGCACGGCACGGTCGTCGCTTGCCAGCAGGATGATAGTGGGTGGAGTGATGCCTTTTACCACCTTATTTTGATTAGACCACTCAGCCTGCAATGCAGGGTCATTGCGCTGCTCACCGAGGAATCCTACACAAGAGCCTTTGTGCGTCACTGTCTCGTCCATTGATATTACGGGATAGAAGAGGATTGCAAAGTCCGGGCGTACCGCCTCTTCTGCATGAGTGCACACGCTGGAAGCCAGATGTCCGCCTGCCGAAAAGCCCATGATGCCTACTTTGTGGGCATCGATATTCCACTGTGCGGCAGAGTCGCGCACGGTCTTGATGGCATTATATGCGTCCGAAAGAGGGATATTGCGGTCGCCGCCCGGCATACGGTACTTCAGCACCACGTAGGCTATGCCGCGTGAAGTGAAGAACTCTGCCCAGTCGTGGCCCTCGTTTGCCATAGACAGATGGCTGTAGCCGCCGCCCGGACAACCCACCACTGCACGTCCGCCCGACTGTGCTGCCAGCTCGGCAGAGGGCAGATAGACTGTGATTTCCGACTGACCGTCGGCACTATTGCTCAACGTGAAGTGGCGCTGAGCATTACTGACAAGCATGGAAGATGCCATAAGAAGAATTAAAGATAATAGATAACGCATATTATTTACAATTTACGAATTTCACGAATTGACGAATTAACGATATACCGAGGTGTCAGATGGCTGCTCTCCCTCCCCTAGGGGAGGGCTGGGGTGGGGCTTTCAATTCGAACCGCCGGTGCTCCGTCTGGTTGTAGCATAATCGCCTCCAGCACATCCATTCCGCCTACCACTTCACCAAAGACTGTGTAGGTCTTATCCAGCGACGGCATACTGTCCCACTCGTTACGTCCCCATACGAAGTAGAAGTTCGTTGCACTGCTGCGATACGTGGGGTTTACCTCGTCACCCCGGCGTGCTGCTGCCAACACGCCGCGCCAATGCAGGTGCACGGGATAGGTAATCTCTGCATCCAGTGTCTCAGGGTCGCCCTCTATGCCAAACTGCGCCACGAAGTTTTTCACCACACGATAGAACGGCTTTCCATTCAGTGCGCCGTCCTTCACGAGTTTCAGGAAGTTGTCGCGGTGTTTGGGCGTTTCATTATACAGTTCTATGATTATGTCGCCCTTCTCAGTGTGCATCGTCACAAGCGGACGGTCGTATGGGCATGTACCATTTACCATGTACCGCTCGGCCCCATGGGACGCTTGCGTAGCAGAGCGGAGCAAGAATGTCCCATTTGAAGTATCTTTTGTGGTGACATCTTTGAGATTTGCCATCGTAAAGGCACGCATGATGGATGTGGGTTTGCCTTCGCCCGAGAATGCTCCGAGCTCATACTGCTTAGGCCGGCAGGTCGGCTCCCAGTAGAATACGCCCTGACAACGGCCTGAGGTATATTCGCGACACAGCCTGATGAGCGATGCCAACTGCCTGCGTCCCTCCTCCATCAGCTCCGGTGCACTGTCGTCAACCTTATATCCAGTCTCGGCAATCATCACATCGGTGCCATATTTCTTCACCAGCATATTCATATTGTTGATGCACTGCCCCATGAGTTGCTCCACGCTTCCGTGATACCCGCCCTTGAATGTCCAGAATGGATAGAGCGACATTCCTATGACATCCCACTGCGCACCGTTCTCGCGCAGGGCGTCGAGGTTGTTGTTATAGAGCAGGTTATCGTACCCATTGTCCAAATGTACTATGACCTGCGCCGTGGGGAACACCTCTTTCACTGCCGCATAGCCTGCCTTGAAGAATCCCGCATACTGCTGGGCCTCCTTTGTCCACTTTCCGCTATCGTCACGCCAGCGTCCGTCACTGATTTTGCCCATAGGCCACAGCATGCCTGCCGAGGTCTCGTTGCCCACCTGCACCCATCGCGGCGTGACGCCGTTGTCCTTCAGCAGCTGCAGCACGTCGCGGGTGTGATTGGCCACATCCTGCAACACCTCCTTGTATTTATGCCCCGCCCACGCGGCAGGCATATTCTGCTTGCCCGGGTCTGCCCACCAGTCAGAGTAATGGAAGTCCACCATCACCTCCATCCCCAGTGCCTTGGCCCGCAGTGCTTTCACCAGCAGGTCGTTCTTGTCGCACCAGCCGCCGTGCTCCTTTGGGTCCACCCACACACGCAGTCTGATGGCGTTGAGCCCCATCTCTTTCATCAGCGCGGTGGCCTCGCGCTCCTCGCCTACGTAGTTATACACTTTCAGGCCGCGCTTCTCCATCTCCGTACACCAGCTGATGTCGGCACCGAGAAAGAAGTCCGCTGCCTGCAGCGTCAGCGGCGCAAGGGTCAGAACAACACACAGGGCGCTGCTGCGCACCCGTGAAATTAGCGGTTTCATCTGGCTGATGAGGTTCAGGAACAGGTTAGGATAATGCATGATGTTGGTGTAGTATATAATAAGGTGTTTTGTTAATTTCTGCAAAGTTAGGACTTTTTTATAGAAAAATATGTACCTTTGCAGTCGGAATTGTATTTTTTTTAGATAAATTGGCAACGATTATACACATAGAGACGAGCACCGACGTGTGCAGCGTGTCAGTGAGCAAGGATGGATTCCGCCTCTTTGACCGCACCGTTCCGGGCTCCGTCAAGGGCAGTCAGGCTTCCGAACAGCTTGGCAAGTTGGTAGAGGAGGCCGTGGATGCGGCCCGCGAGAAGCTGGATGCCGTAGCCGTCAGCAGCGGTCCGGGGTCATATACCGGTCTGCGCATAGGGATGTCTATGGCCAAGGGGCTGGCATACGGCAGCGATGCCAAGCTCATTGCAGTACCCACACTGGAGCTGCTTTGCGTGCCGGTGCTGCTGGGCGACCACGATATGGCCGACGATGCCCTGCTGTGCCCCATGATAGACGCGCGCCGCATGGAGGTGTTCACTGCTGTCTATGACCGTGCACTGCGACAGGTGATGCCCGGGCAGGCCATGGTGGTAGAAGAAGACAGTTTCAAGGAACTGCTGCACGAGCACGACATATATTTCTTTGGCAACGGTGCCGCGAAGTGTATGGAAACCCTCAACCACCCTCATGCACACTACATCGACGGCATAACACCGCTGGCAAAGAACATGCTGCCGCTGGCTGACAAGCGCTTCCACGAGGGAAGGTTTGAGGATGTGGCATACTTTACACCAGAGTACTACAAGCAGTATGAGGCAAAACTGCCTAAGAATCTGCTGAAAATCAATGAGCAAACACTTTAAGGTGCATATACATGAACTTAGAAGGATTAGACTATAACACCCAGCGCGAGCAGCTGAAGCTGATGGCGTATGGCCGTGACATACAGCAGATGGTGGAGCACTGCACCACCCTTCCCACGAAGGCGGAGCGCCAGAGCTGCGCCCAGACCATAGTAGAGACGATGAAGCGCGTCGTCTCCTCGCAACTCAGCTACAAGGAGCGCGAGCCGATACTGTGGTATCACCTGGCCCTGATGAGCGACTTCAAGCTCGACATCGACTACCCCGTAGCCATAGAGCACGAGGACGAGCTTGCCAAGAGCCCCGACCGCATAGAGTATAAGAACAAGAAACCCATGCCCGTGCGCCACTATGGCCGTATGCTCACCGCCATGTGCGAGAAGCTGAAGGACATGCCGGCAGGCAAGGAGCGCGATGCACTCACACAGCTGACAGCCAACCAGATGTACCGCAGCCTGCTGACATGGGGCATCACCACCGACAAGGAGAAGGTGGTGTCAGACATCGCACGCCTCACCGACGGCGCCATTCAGGTGGACACAGACATCGTGTCAGTGAAGTTGAGCGACGTAGCCAGAAGCGATGCCGCCATCTCTGCCAAGAAGAAAAAGAAGAAAAAATAAAAACAGGTACCATTTACCATGTACAATGTACCATTTTCATTTGGACATTTTACCAGTTGTACATGTTGAATGTAAATTGTACATTGTACATGGTAAATGGTAAATGATAGTAAAATTGTACATGGCCAAATGAAAATGGTACATTGTA
>DEKQ01000109.1:6991-13994 GCA_002353975.1 Prevotellaceae bacterium UBA2718 | reverse complement strand
ATCCTTTGCATCCGTTATTGTCACCACCACAGCCGCCTCCGTTGCATCCGCCTCCGCTGCATCCGCCACCACCGCAGCCGCCGCAACCTCCGGAAAGTTGATTTATCATTGACGTGATTTCCGCATTGGTAGCTTCGCGGCACTCCAGTACGGTGCCCTGAAAGTTCAGGTCGCAGCCAGCGAGAGGGTGATTGAGGTCTATATCTACTTCGTTCTCCCTGATGGCTGTGATATGTCCGATGAAGCGTGTTCCGTCTTCGTTCTGCAATGGCACGATGGCGCCAACGGAAAGCTCGAAGTCACGATCATTGTCGGGCTTGGGAAGCGTTACGACGTGTTCTTTAATATATTCCCCATAAGCCTCATTGCAAGGAATGGTGAAATCGAAGGTGTCGTCCTTGGCGAGTACCTCGATGTTCTTTTCAAAAGCAGGGATTGTAGCGCCAAAGCCTGAAATAAATATAAATGGTTCAGCTGTCGTCGCCTCTTCCTTAAAAGTCTTTACACCGTTCTTGTCGGAGAAAAGTTTGTATGTGATACTGTAGTATTTGTTCATTTGAGTTACGGGTGTTTGTTATTTTCTGCAAAGTTACGATTAAGTTTTGAGATATGCAAATGTAGGAAACGGAAAAGTCCGCTTGGAGCAGCTTTAACCAAAGTTATCGCATAACACCGAAGCGGACTACCCACCTTAAAAAAAGTCTAATACCCTATTAGAGATTGGAAATCTCTTTAATTTTGCTATCCCGGATACTCTCTTCTTTGCAGAAAAGCTTGGCTTTATTAGCGAGTGCAAAGTTAGTGAGATTTCGTTTAGCAGGCAAAGAAATCTCACTAATTCTTATGTTCGAAACCCTATTTGTTGACTATCGTCAAAATCAATACTCGAAGGAACTTCCCCCAAGAAATTCCCTAAGCAGACTGGTAGGTGGAACCTTGTCTTCTGCTATGGGACGGAAGTATTGCAGGAATTGCAGAAGCCTTTGTGCCTCGGCATATTCCGGACAGTCTTTCGGTACACTTTTGAGCAGAGGCTCTGCCTGACTCTTGATGACTGAGATTTCAAATATCATAGAGGTATTGAACATCGCGTCAGCATTCTCCTGATATGGGAATATCCACTTTTCTTCGCCTGCTCTTACTGAAGCCCATCGTTTCAGAGTGTCCTGTGCTGTGTTGTTACGATACTTGTGGTCTCGTATGATGCGCCGCAACAGTCGGTTGTCTGTGGTGGGGATGTAGTTATGGTCATCAAGGGTGAGTGTGGTTAGTGCCGATGCATAGACACGGAAAATCTGTGCGTCAGGAATTTGAGATGTCAGGTCGGGGTTCAGGGCGTGAATACCTTCGATGACGAGCATCTCTTTTTCCTTCATCTTCAGTTTGCGCCCGCTCATCTCGCTCTTGCCTGTGGTGAAATTGTAGCGTGGCACCTCCACTTCTTTGCCTGCTATCAGGTCTCTGAGATTCTGGTTGAACAACTCAAGGTTGAGCGCATAGATAGACTCGTAGTCATATTCTCCATTCTCATCTTTGGGCGTTTTCTCACGGTCGAGGAAATAGTCGTCCAACGATAGCGAAACGGGCCAAATGCCATTGGTTACCAATTGTATTGACAGACGCTTGCATGTCGTTGTCTTACCGCTGCTTGATGGTCCTGCGATGAGAACCACCTTGGTGCCGGGCCGGGAGGCTATAGTGTCGGCTATGCGCGACAGGCGCTTCTCTTGTAAAGCTTCGAAGACATGGATGAGGCTTGTTGCCAAATTGAGATTTACTACCTTATTGACATCGCCGAGGTTGCTGATGTGCATGAGGTCTTGCCAGCGGTGGTACTCCTCGAAAACTCCAAACATCTTGTCCTGCCTGATGTATTGTCCCAACCGGGTAGGACAACTCTTCTGCGGTACGCGGAGAAGCAGTCCGTTGTAATAGAGCTCAAGTCCGAATAGCTGCACCTCTCCGGCACTTTTCAGCATGGGTCCATAGAAGTAATCGTTGTAGCCTCCGAGGCTATAGTACTCCGTTGATTTCATCTCAACGCTTTCGAGCAGCTTGCGCTTTGACTCATCGGTGGCGAATACTTTTTCCGCTTCTTCTACAGAGCATACGTGATGCTCAAACGATTGGTCTGCAACGATAATCTCTCTCATCCTGTTGCGTAACAGCTGTACATCTTCTGGTGTAATCGTACGCCCGAGATTCAGATTGAAATAGTAACCGTTGCTGACGGGAAATTGTATCTTCAGCTTCCCCTCAGGGAAAATGTCGTGTACTGCCTTGCAGAGTACGAAGGTGATGGTTCTGATATATGATTTCATAATTTACGGTTTTCAATTGTGAACCAGTGTTCCAATGTCCTCTCCTGAAATGACTTTCTTCAGGTTGCCCACGATGTCCATGTTGAACACGTAGATGGGCAGGTTGTTCTGCATACACATCGCCGTTGCCGTGATGTCCATCACCTTCAGTCCTTTGGCTATGACGTCAGAGTATGTGATGTCGTGGAACTTCGTCGCCGTCGGGTCTTTC
The DNA here is from genome assembly GCA_002353975.1 of Prevotellaceae bacterium UBA2718. Taxonomy (GTDB): domain Bacteria; phylum Bacteroidota; class Bacteroidia; order Bacteroidales; family Bacteroidaceae; genus Prevotella. The sequence goes on along the minus strand of DEKQ01000109.1, from coordinate 11,462 downwards.
TCCGGATCGGCTGTATAGATACCATCTACGCGCGTACCTTTCAGCATTACGTCGGCTTCTATCTCAATTCCTCTCAATGAAGAGCCGGTATCTGTGGTGAAGTATGGGTTGCCTGTTCCTCCACTCATTATAACCACCTCGCCATTCTTCATGGCATCAATGGCCTTCCATTTTGTATAGAATTCGCCGATGGGTTCCATACGAATGGCTGTCAGCACGCGGTTCTTCTGGCCTGCTGCCTCAAGAGCAGATGAAAGGGCCAGCGAGTTAATGACTGTGGCGCACATACCCATTTGGTCGCCCTTAACGCGGTCAAAGCCCTTGCCGGCACCGGTGAGGCCGCGGAAGATGTTACCTCCTCCTATCACAATGCCTATCTGCACGCCCATGTCGGCTATTTCCTTTATTTGACGTGCGTAGTCGTTAAGACGTTCTACGTCGATGCCGTAACCCTGGTGACCTTGAAGACTCTCACCTGAGAGCTTTAGTAGAATACGATTGAATTTCATGTTGGTTCTTTAGTTTTAAGTTATCAGTCAGTTGTTATTATTGCAATATGTAATCTTGAATTATAATCTTCAATTAGTTGCTACTTCCTTGAACATATACTCACGTTTCGTACCATCCTCAAGCGTGAGGTGCAGTATGCCGCTCGGCTCTACATAATCTATGGCAGCCATAAAAGTGCCGTTGGCATCCTTGTAGCCGTGCATCCCCTCTTTGCGGTACAGACGTTCGTGATAGAGCCTTACTATTTCCTCTGTGCCACCGTCTTTCAGCATCTGCTGCAGGGGTTGGAATCTTTTAAGAATGTCGTTCAGCAATGCCTCCTTGTCATGTTCCCTTCCTGTTATCTGTTTTAGTGAAACGGGATTGGGGGCATCTGAAAGGAACTCCGTCTGGTTGACGTTTATGCCTGTACCTATCACCATGTCTGCAAGTATGCCGCCTGAGAGGTTTACGTCTATTCGCGTTCCGCTGATTTTCTTGTCCTTCCAATATATGTCGTTTGGCCACTTTATCGTTATGTCATCGGTAACCTCTCTCAGCGTGTCACATAGTGCAACAGCCTCTGCCATAGAGAGCAGATACTGCTGATTGACGGGTATCCATGTGGGGTGTATGAGTATAGAGAACAGCAGGTTCTTGCCCGGCTCGCTCTCCCAGCGGTTAGTACCCATGCCCTTTCCGCGGGTCTGATAGTCAGAGACGGCTACAATATCTTCCTGACTCTTGAGTGAGAGTAGGTAGTCGTTAGTTGATGTTATGTTAGTAAGATGTATTATCTCCATCGTTTAAGGAAAGTTTCTTTATCTTCCTCTGCCTTGGCAAGGAATGCGCGATACTCGTCGCTGTCGGCATTGAATGGCTTGTGCCCCAATGCACGTTTGATGGGTTGCCATTCTTCAACCATCTTTATTGTGTCTTCGGCAAAGTATGTGTCCTTGAATTTTTCGTATATGTATTCCACCGCCTGTGCTGAGGGATGTAGCATGTCGGGAGCATAGAAACGATAGTCACGCAGCTCGTCGTTCATTATCTCGTATGCAGGGAAATAGCTGACGTCTGCGTCGTTGCATACCTGTTCTACAGCCATCAGCAGCGTGGCTTTGGACAACTGGCTCTCATGAAATCCATACTTGGCATATCTGATGGGACTCACGGTCAGTATCACCTTCGTCTCTGCGTTTTGTGCCTTCAGCATCCCTATTGTCTCCCTCAGATATTGTGCGCATTCTTCTACGCTCAGATTGCGTTCCGTGAACAGAGCCTGTGGTCTTTTGTTGCAGTTGTCAACGATTTCACCCGTCTCATTCAGTATATAAACATGGTTTGTGCCCAGTGTCATAATGGCTATATCGACTTGTGGGCCGTCGTTATTCTTCAGGGTGCGTTCTACGGAATGCATGACCGATGCGGGATTATACATCACGCCATGCGGATTGACCATTGCCTGCAGCATATCCTCCTGCAACCTGTGACCTATGTTGTCGGCAAAGCAGGAGCCTGTCAGCAAAACCCGATGGCGGGCATTGATGCTGAACGGCACTTTCCCTATGTCAACGATTGTCTGTAGCTTCATCACCTTATCATATATATAGTACCTCTTTCATATCCGAGGCGCTCATGCTTCTTTCTCTCTGCTGATTGCCCTGAGTTCAAACGGCTTGATGTATGTCCATCCCTTTGTGGATAGTTTCAAGGCGAATATGATGCCGCGGAACAGTAGTTCCACCGCCATAGCTATCCATACTCCATGCAGGCCGTATGTGGGTGCGAGGATTACGGTCAGCACTACCCTGACTCCCCAGATGCTGCCGATGTTCATAAATGTAGGAATGAGCGTCTTTCCTGCTCCCACGAAGACGGAGTAAGCTATGATGCTTGCAGCAAATCCCGGTTCTGCCCATGCTTCTATGCGCAGTATCTCGGCTCCGAGGTTGATAACCCTCTCGTCGGGAGTTATGAGCGACATTGCCTCAGGAGCCATAATCCACATTACGACGCCCATGAGTGCCATGATGGTGGTGCCGAGAGCCATGCTAATCCAGGCGAAAGACTTCATGTAGTCCTTCCGCTCTGCTCCCTTGCTCTGTCCTACGAGCGTAGTGGCAGCCTCGCCGATGCCGTAGCCGGGCATATAGCACAGGCTCTCCACATTGATGGCGAACGTATTTGCCGCTATGGCAACGGTGCCGAGAGGCGCGATGATGCTGCTTATCATTACCTGAGCCGAACACATCACGCTGCGCTCCAGACCCATTGGCAGTCCTATGCGCCCTGCCTTCTTCAGTATCTTGCGCGTAGGGATGTAACGCCCGAGTGACTGCCGGGATGTCGTGAACACCTCTCCGTCGTTTGAGAAGCGCAATGCCTTGTTGCGGAATATCATCACATACATCATTGCCAGCATTGTTATCGTATAGGCTACGATGGTACCGTATGCTGCTCCCGCCGTTCCCTGGTGCAGGGGGAATATAAAGATGTAGTTGCTGATGATGTTGATAACGCACATCACTATCATCAGTACGCTCGGCGTCTTGATGTCTCCTGAGCAGCGCAGGCTTCCGGCAGCGATATTGTTCAGCACTATCAGCGGCAGTCCGCAACAGAAGATGGAGAAGTAATGTGACGATTCCGCACAGATTGTCTCTGTCGCGCCCAGCCAGTAGGGTAGGTGAGGGGCTATGCTGAAACCGATAATCATAAGGCAGAGCGAGAAGACGATTCCTGCGAGAAGTCCCTGTCGGATAATGTCTCGTGCACCCTTTTCGTCGTTGGCTCCGATATGGTGTGCCACCTGTACTGAGTAACCTGCTGCGAAGGCGCCGTTCAGTCCGCCAAACAGCCAGATGGTCGTAGATACCAGACCGACTGCTGCTGCCTCATCGGTGCTTAGGTGTCCCAGCATGGCAGCATCAATCATCTGCATAGCTATAAAGGAGAATTGAGCAATTATGGCCGGGAGAGATAAAAGAACCGTGAGATGACATTTGTCTGTCCATGTCATTTCACTTCCTTTTGTCTTTACGAGTGCAAGTAATTGGTCTTTGTTCAATTCTTCTTATAACCTTGTGTGTCAGGTGACTAACCTGCTTCGTGACAGAAAAGGTCAATCCCCTAATCTTACTCTCATTGCGTTGGCGTGGGCCTCCAGCTGTTCGTTCTCTGCCATGCAGACAACGGCAGGTCCAATGCTGCGCACCCCCTCCTGCGTAAGGTGCTGGAAGGTCACTTTGCGGTTGTAGCTGTCCAGGTTCACACCGTTGTAAGCTGTAGCATACCCGTGCGTTGGTAACGTATGATTCGTGCCTGAGGCGTAATCGCCGGCACTCTCGCAGGCATAGCTGCCAAGGAATACGCTTCCGGCATTCACCACTTTCTCTGCCAGCGCCTCATAGTCCTCTGTTGCTATAATGAGATGTTCAGGGGCATAGGCGTTGCTGAGAGCTATCGCCTCTTCCGTATTGCGTACCAGTACAAACTGTGAGTTATCCAGCGATTTGGCTGCTATCTCTTTGCGTGGCAACACATCCAGCTGCTTCTCTGTCTCGGCTATGATCTCGTCCAGCTTAGCCTCGTCGGTGGTGATGAGTATCACTTGCGAATCCACACCGTGCTCGGCCTGTGACAACAGGTCGGCAGCGACGTACGTGGTGTTGCTCTTGGCATCAGCTATGACGCACACCTCGCTCGGTCCTGCGGGCATGTCTATAGCCACATCGTGGAGCGATACCTGCTGTTTGGCAGCCATGACGAACTGGTTTCCGGGACCAAAGATCTTATACACCTTTGGCACGGACTCCGTTCCGTATGCCATAGCACCGATGGCCTGCACGCCACCGGCCTTGAATATCTTGCCCACTCCTGCTACCTTTGCGGCAACGAGAATGGCAGGGTGTACCTTTCCTTCCTTGTTCGGAGGGGTGCATAGCACTATCTCCTTGCAGCCTGCTATCTTGGCAGGTGT
>DEKQ01000109.1:6757-6978 GCA_002353975.1 Prevotellaceae bacterium UBA2718 | reverse complement strand
AGCATCAGCACGGTGGAGAATAGCGGTGCCGTACCACCGGGAATATAAAGTCCCACTTTCTCTATCGCCACGCTCTTCTGCCAGCACGTAACGCCGGGAGCAGTCTCAATCTTCTTGCCCTCAAAGCGCTGAGCCTCATGGAACGCGGCAATGTCCTTGTGAGCCAGCACAAGGGCGTCATAGAGCTTCTTGTCAACCAGGTTTTCCGCCTCTTGTATCTC
>DEKQ01000109.1:6567-6731 GCA_002353975.1 Prevotellaceae bacterium UBA2718 | reverse complement strand
GCCTCGGTCACAGCCAGCTGTTGCAGCTGTGCCTTGTCAAACTTCTCCTCATAGGCTATGACGGCCTTGTCGCCGTTAGCCTTTATGTCCTGCAGAACCTCCGACACGATTGCGTTGAGCTGAGACACGTCCATCTGAGGACGCTTGCAAATCGTCTCGTAGTC
>DEKQ01000109.1:6284-6537 GCA_002353975.1 Prevotellaceae bacterium UBA2718 | reverse complement strand
GCCTGTGTGGGATATTTTATTACGTTCATCTTTACATTTATAATATCATTTTCTCTATAGGCAATACGAGTATGCCTTCTGCACCGACCTCTTTCAGTTGTCCAACTATCTCCCAGAAATGATTCTGGTCTATCACGGCATGTATGCTTGTCCATCCCTCTGTGGCAAGGGGCAGGATAGTAGGTGACTTGATGCCTGGCAGTATCTTGCATATCTCGCCGACCTTCTCAGTCGGCGCATTCATCAGCACGTA
>DEKQ01000109.1:0-6196 GCA_002353975.1 Prevotellaceae bacterium UBA2718 | reverse complement strand
CTCTTCATCACCACTTCCACTTCCCTCAGCTTGTTGCTGACGAGTGTAGAGCCAGATGATACGATGTCGAAGATACAGTCAGACAGCCCTATGCCGGGAGCTATCTCCACGCTGCCCTGAATGACATGTATGTCGATGTCCAGGTTGTGCTCTTGTGCAAACTTGCGCAGGATGTTTGGGTAAGACGTGGCAATCTTCTTGCCGTTGAACCACTCCAGACCCTGATAGTCTGCTTCCTCCGGGATAGCCAATGACAGTCTGCACTTTGAGAAGCCGAGGCGCTTGGCTATGGAGGCGTCCTTGCCACGCTCCACGAACTCGTTCTCACCTACGATGCCGATGTCGGCAATGCCGCTGGCAACAAACTCAGGGATGTCATCATCGCGCATATAGAGCACCTCCAGTGGGAAGTTGCCAGACTGGACCAGCAATGTGCGGCGTGCATTGTTTATCTTGATTCCTGTTTCTTTCAGAAGAGCCATAGTGTCTTCATACAGACGGCCCTTGGATTGTACTGCAATTCTAAGCATGTTTTTTAGTTTATTCTTGTTTTTGTTATTTCATTCTTCACTCTTCATTCTTCTCTCTTCACTCTTCACTTTACCATATAAATCGTTACGGGTGAGTTAAGTCCTGACGGAACAGGCTTCCAACCGTCATAGAGGGTCTTCTTATAGTTTATATCTACCACGTTTATCTCGTCAAACTTTCTCCACTTCACGCCCTTTCTGTCCAGGTCGGCGATGCGGTTGGCAGGCAGGTTTGTCACCTCTATACGTATCTTGTTGCTGCCCGGATGCAGCAATGTGCCGTCGAAATTCAGTATATATGGCACGCACCATGCATTGCCGATAAACTCATCATTGACATATACGCGTGCCGTCTCTCTGACATCGCCGAGGTCTATGGCGAATGTACCGTAGTACAGACTTGTTGAGGTCAGCTTCAGCTCCGTCTCATAGATGCCCGTGCCCATTGTCACTTTCACGTTCTCGTCGTCAAGTGTCTCCCATGTCTGTACGCGTGGCAGGTCGAAGGTCTTATCCACCCTTGGTACAGAGTTCTCGAAGTGCAGCTTCCAGGCGTTGTCCAGCGGGAATACCGTATCCTTCACCAGTGTCTTCTGCATCACGCGGCTCACCTCCTTGTTCAGCTTGATAGGAGCATTGTTCGGCTGTGGGTTCACGTGTCCGGCCTTGAACTGTCCTTCTGTGAAGGTCTCAAGTATCAGTGACTCTCCCGAACGCAGGTTCATGCGTATGGCTCCGTTGCCGTCTGTCTCCACGGCAAACCACTTGCCTGTCAGCGGGTCATACCACTTTGCATCCTCCCAGCTTACGGCGAGCTTTGCGTATGCATCCACATCGTTTGGTGTGAGGTTGGCTATGAAGTAGTGGTAGCCGTTGTCGTTCTTGCGGCGTATCATGTTAAGCCCCAGCGCGGTCTTCATCGTCTCAGCCTTGGCAGCCAGCTGCAGCGCCTGTGCATCGTTGCCGTTGATAACCTTCACGCCTGCTGCCTTCAGGTTGTCTATCTTGTTGCGCAGCTCCTGTGTCAGCGTTGCACCCTCAGGAATCAGCAGCGCCTTATATGCCGTGCCGCCTTTGGTCTTTATGTATGTGTCGGCGGCGCTCGTCGTGTTGCCGTGCTTCACCGTTGTCGTCTCCATCAGCTGGCGGTCTGAGATGTAGTCGCAGTCATAGCCCAGCCTGTCCAGCTCCAGTATCGAAGCCTTGAATTCCGGTGCCAGCTTGCCCAGGTTGTGTATGGCAAACTGCAGCAGCAGCGTCTTCGTGTTTCGCTTCCACAGGTCGTGGATGGGGAAATAGACGAGGATGTCATTGTCGGGCTCACCCCATTGCAGGAATGTCTGGCAGCGCTCTATGTACTTGTTGAAGTCTGTAGCATCGTTCCATAGGCTGTTTGTCGGCGACATATCAATAGACGCATAGAACTTCCATCCCGGCCAAGGGTCATCCTTAGGACTGTAGCAGGTGCCGTGGTAGTACATCTGGTTTACTCCGGCGCAGAACATCAGGTCCAGGTCTGGCTTCATCTGTGAGAGCGACGTGCGGAAATGCTCCGTCAGCCATGTGAATGTCTCGCTTGACACCAGCTTCTTGCCCGACACATGGGCAGCGCTGGGGGCATACTTGAACATAGAGTAGTCCGAGTCGTTGAGCTTTGTCATGCCTGGGTCTTTGCGCAGTCCCTTGATGCCGAACTCGCTCAGTCCGAAGCCCTCAATCTCTGGGATGTCAACGGCAGCATAGAGATCCAGCAGGTTGGCCGGTGAGCCGTGTGCCTGGTTTCTCGTTATCATTCCGTGGCTGTGAGCCCACGATGTCCATTGCTGGGTGAAGTTCTCAAGCAGCATGTCGCCCAGGGTCTCCCTGTAGTCGTGCACCATCTGCTCGTCACGCTCTATCAGCTTGTTGATATAAGCCTTCATGGAATATCCCCTCCTGTGCTCGAACTCCTGCGGCAGGGTAGGGGTCCAGTCGGCCCCATACACCTCATACGAGTCGTTGAACATTGTGTGGGGCCAGGGGGCCTGGTTCTCAGAGAATGCCTTGTCGAAAACAGAGAAGTAACGCCCTACTGCTCCCTTGTCGAAATGGTCTATCACGTAGCCCTGACCTCCGGGTGCGGCACGCTTTACCTGCTGCCTTGTGCGGCTGTTGAACACCATCACGACGCGATAGGCTCCAGAGGGCACATCGCTCCATGTGAGCGTCCATGACTCTCCCTTCACGTAGGGGGTCATGTCCAGCGCATAGTTGTTATAGACGTATGGCAGGTCATCACCCTTCATCTTCAGGGATGCATTCAGCGGTTTGCCCTCCTTGTTGAGGGGATAGGCGGTGGCAAAGCTGAAGTCGCACCATTTGCGCTCCTTCTCGGGGAGGGTGGGCAGCAAGCCTTTCTTTATGTCCTTGGATGTCACGATGGTATCTACGATGACCACCTTGCAGGCTGCGTCCTTGATGTCCGTCGCGGGACCTCCGAAGGGCCAGCCCGTACCGTTGTTCATGTCTATCTGTATGCCGAGGCGCTTTCCCTCGCTCAGCACATGCTTATACATGTCCATCCATTTGGGCGACAGATAGTCGATATTGTTTGCCGCATTACCCTGCACACCATAGAGGGGCGTGATTTCAAGTGCACCGATGCCATGAGAGGCGTACTGCTCCATGTTCCATGTCACGTCAGCCTTGTTAAGCGCCGAACCCAACCACCACCAACGTGCACCGGGCTTTGTGATGCTCCACGACGATACCGGGACCGCCAGCAGCAATGTGAATAAAACCTTTCTCATTTATTCAAAAATTCTATTTTATTCTCAATTCTTCACTCTTCACTCTTCATTTTGAATTTTGCATTCTTAATTTTGCATTTTGAATTTTGCATTCCTCCCTCCCCCTTTGGGGGAGTTGGAGGGGGTTACTCATGATGATACTTCTCTCCGTTTATTATGGTGCATGCGCGGTAAAGCTGCTCCACGAACACCATCCTCACCATCTGGTGTGAGAATGTCATCTTCGACAGGCTTATCTTCTCGTCGGCCCGCTCATACACCGCAGGCGAGAAACCGTATGGACCGCCGATGCAGAACAAAAGCCTCTTGCTGCTTTGCCTGCGTTTCTCTATCCACGTGGCAAACTCCACCGAGCGCATCTCCTTGCCGTGCTCGTCAAGCAGTACCAGCATGTCGCCCGGTTGCACCACCTTGAGTATCGCCTCGCCCTCCTTCGCGCGCTGCTGATCCTCAGAAAGAGAACGGCTGTTCTTCAGCTCGGGCACGACAATCACGTCAAAAGGCATATAATGAACCAGACGCTGGCAGTAATCATCTATGCCCGTCTGGAAATGCCGCTCCGTGGTCTTGCCCACAAGAATGAGTCCCGTCTTCATATTCCCTACAAAAGTACATCTTTTCTTCCATACAGACAAGGAAAACGCCTCCTTTTCATAAAAAATAACGTAAATAGCATGAAAAATCAATGAGAAGAATTGCATATTATGATTTATTTTGTATCTTTGTACCCGATTAGACCTAAAATAATTGTAATAACTCAATAACTAACCAACAAAAAACAACTAAAACACTATGGCAGAAAACAGTGAACTCATTGCTCAGTGCCGTGCGAAGGCACAGGAATGGCTCTCACCCGCATTCGACGAGGAAACACGCAAGGAAGTGCAGGCCATGCTTGACAATCCCGATCCTACAGCTCTCATCGACGCATTCTATCAGATACTGGAATTTGGTACCGGCGGACTGCGTGGCATCATGGGTGCAGGAACCAACCGTATGAACAAGTACATCGTAGGTATGGCGACACAGGGCTTTGCAAACTATGTGCTCAAGGCATTCCCGGGCCGCAAGGACCTCGCTGCCGTCATCGGCCACGACTGCCGAAACAACGGACGTATGTATGCTGAGACCGTAGCAGCTATCTTCACAGCCAACGGCATAAAGGCTTATCTCTTTGAGAGCCTGCGCCCGACACCGGAAATCTCTTTCGCCATACGTCAGCTCGGCGCACAATGCGGCGTTAACGTGACGGCATCCCACAACCCCAAAGAGTACAATGGCTACAAGGCTTACTGGGAGGATGGCTCACAGGTGCTCCAGCCGCACGACGTCGGTATCGTGGAGGAAGTGAAGAAGGTTAAGATTGACGACGTGAAGTGGGACCTCAACCCTGACCTGCTCCATATCATTGGCGGTGAGATGGACTACGACTATATGTGTGCTGTCAAGGAGGGTATGGTTGACCAGGACGTCATCCTGCGCAACAAGGACCTCAACATCGTCTATTCAGCCATGCACGGCACGGGACGCGTGCTCGTACCGCTGTGCCTGCGCTCATGGGGCTTCCAGAATATCAACGTGGTACCAGAGCAGATGGTCGTTGACGGAAACTTCCCGACAGTCGTTTCGCCCAATCCCGAGAATGCCGAGGCTATGACGCTGGGCATGAAGCTCGGCACCAAGCTCAATGCCGACCTCGTAGTGGCTACCGACCCTGACGCTGACCGCCTCGCCATCGTCTGCCGCAACGACAAGGGTGAGTGGCAGATACTGAACGGCAACCAGACAGCCTGCATGTTCTACTGGTACACCATCAAGAACAAGAAAGCACTCGGACAGCTCAAGTCAACAGACTTCATGGTCAAGACCATCGTGACATCCGAGCTCATCGCAAAGATTGCACGTGCCAACGGCGTGGAGTGCTTTGACGAATATACCGGCTTCAAGTGGATAGCATACCGCATCCGCGTCAACGAGGGCAAGCGTAAGTACATCGGCGGAGGCGAGGAGAGCTTCGGATACCTGCCTTACGACAAAGTGCGCGACAAGGACGCTCCGGCATCCATCTGTCTCATCTGCGAGATTGCTGCATGGGCAAAAGACCAGGGCAAGACCCTCTATGACCTCCTCATTGACATATATAAGGAGTACGGCTTCCAGAAAGAGGCAGCCATCAGCGTCACAAAGCCGGGCAAGAGCGGTGCCGACGAGATAAAGAAGATGATGGAAGACTTCCGTGCCACACCTCCGACGGAGATTGCCGGCAGCAAGGTTGTCACCGTCAAGGACTACAAGACCCTCAAGCAGACCTCAGGCGGTCAGATTAGCGACATCGATATGCCAACAACAGCCAACGTGCTCCAGTGGTTCACCGAGGATGGAATGAAGATTTCCGTACGTCCTTCAGGCACAGAGCCAAAGATCAAGTTCTACTGTGAGGTGCCTGTCGACGGCTTCACCGGTGACTATGCCGACGCCACAGCCAAGGCCGACGCACGCATCGCAGAGATAAAGAAATCACTCGGACTGTAATACTTGGAGTGCCTGCTGATGTTGTGTTGGCGTAATTCATGGTTAGATTCACAGGCTTTAACCCAAACAATCAGTCAAAAAAAGAAAGGCGACACGTTGTTGTGCCGCCTTTTATTGTTTGTTTGGAATAAGCTTTTTTGAAAGTTTTGTGCCATTGGGTAGCTATCCCGTGGGCTTAGAGGTGTTATGCCTCTGCGGTGGCGATGACGCTTACCACGCTCTTGTCGTACTTTCCCTTGTGGAAGTTTACGGTACCGTCAATGAGAGCATAGAGTGTGTCGTCCTTGCCCTGTGCAACGCCTGCACCGGGGAAGTGCTTGTTGCCACGCTGGCGAACGATGATGT
>DEKQ01000174.1 GCA_002353975.1 Prevotellaceae bacterium UBA2718 | reverse complement strand
ATCCAGCTCTATCGTGGCGTAGTAATCAAGATCAGCGGTCACGGAGACAAGAAGCGTTTCACCGTTCGCAAGATGTCAGGCACCGTAGGTGTAGAGCGTATCTTCCCTATTGAGTCGCCAAACATTGACTCTATCGAGGTCAACAAGGTTGGTAAGGTACGTCGCTCTAAGCTGTACTACCTGCGCAAGCTGACCGGTAAGAAGGCTCGCATTCAGGAGAAGCGCACCATTGGTAATGCACAAGCTTAAGTTCAAGACTTAATTATCAGAAAAGCAAGACAGAGAGGGGATGGACAATCATTTGTTTATCCCCTCTCTTTTATTTTGCCCATACCGATATAGGCGATGTGGCCTTTACCCCGATGAACAGCACCGAACAGTATCTTGACTCTCACGGCATACGCCCTACTGCGGTTCGTATCCTTGTGTGGGACTGTGTGTCGGCCCAAAGTGAGACATTCTCCCTGGCCGACATGGAGCATCTGATGCCCCACATGGATCGCTCCAGCATCTTCAGGGCCTTGAGGCTTTTTGCCGAGCATCATCTGCTGCACACCATCGATGACGGGACGGGACAGCAGAAGTACTGCGTGTGCCGTTGTAAGCACAGCAGTCATATCAATCACGTGCACTTCACATGTCTGAAGTGTGGCAAGACCTACTGCCTGGAGGATTATACCATTCCTATCGTGCCGCTGCCAGAGGGATTCGTGATGGAAGATGCGGAATATATAATAAAAGGTGTGTGTGAGAGGTGTTCCAATAAAATAAACATCAAATAACTACGTTATTTCAATACTGAGAGAGTATAGAAGATAAGATGGTCAGTGCCAGCATTGTGACATACAATCACCATTTGCTTGATTTCGAGCCTGTCCTGAGAAGCCTTTTTGCTTCTCCGGTTCAGATAGTCTATGTGGTTGACCATTCTGACAGTATGCTTGACCTGAAGGCTGAGCTGCAGGAGTTTGCCGAGCGCGTGCTGAAGGGTGAGCCGGAACTGCGGCAGAAGGCCGAGCAGGGCTTCCAGCTTATCTATCTTCCCCATGAGAACAACGGTTACGGCGGCGGTCACAATGTGGCCCTTAACGCTGCTATAGAGAGGGGCAGCAAGTACCACCTCGTAGTAAATCCCGACGTTTGGTTTGGCCCAGAGGTGATACCATCGCTCATAAGCTATATGGATGCCCATGAGAATGTGGGACAGATGATGCCGAAGGTGATGTATCCCAATGGCCAGATACAACGCCTTGCACGATTGCTGCCTACACCGTTTGACATCTTCGGGCGCTTCTGCCTCCCTGAGTTCCTCATACGCCGCCGCAACAAGACGTGTGAGCTGGTGCAGTCTGGTTTCACCAAGACGCTGAATGTGGCTTTCCTCTCAGGATGTTTTATGTTCCTCAGAATGTCTGCGGTAAAGGAGACAGGGCTCTTTGATGAGCGTTTCTTCCTCTATGCCGAAGACATTGACTTTACCCGCCGTATGAACGAGAACTATCTTACGCTTTTCTATCCCAAGACAACCATCTACCATACATTTACGCGTGGTTCTCACAAGAGTCTGAAGTTGCTGCTCATCCATGTGTTCAGCATCATAAAGTACTTCAACAAGTGGGGCTGGTGGCGCGACAAAGGGCGTCGTGAAATTAACAACCGGCTGAAGCGCGAGATAGGCGGTGCCATCACCATGCTGATAATGATGCTGACATTGTTCCTTCCCGGGCTTGCCTCACCGGCAATGGCCGCCAGTCCTTATGCCCCATCTGAGACAGACGAGAGCAGCAATGCTGTAGGCTCATGGCAGTGGCATCTGTCCTATACGGACATAGATAAAGTCTCGCCCGCCGGAAATATGATATATGTCACGTCGAACGGCAACCTGTTCTCATACAACAAGAACGACCGTAGCGTGAGGACATACACGAAGTTCAATGGTCTGACCTCTACGGATATCACGCATATCGCATGGGTCAACAGCGCTAAGAAGCTGCTGATAGTGTATAAGGACTATACGATTGATCTGCTGTCGTCTGACGACAACGTGGAGGCGCTCTTCGGACTTAAGAACCATAGCACCACAAAGAGCAAGACGGTAGTGGGAATCAGCGTGAACGGCCCGTATGCCTACGTGGAGACGGAGCTGGGCATCCTGAAGATTAATGCCAAGGAGGCGGTAATAGAAGAGACTCTGGACCCTGATGCCGCTATCCCCGCAGACACGCAGGAGCAGATGACCGTTGCGGAATACGAGGCATTGTCCGGCTCAGCCCGTCCTGACGGCCCTGTATATCCCCAACACTATTTCACGAAGCTGCATAATGGCGTGCTCTACACTCTTCGCGGACGCTATGATTACAACGACGTGAGCACCAAGAACCCTGGCAACGTGCAGAAATATGATGGCACAGACTGGTCTGTGCTCGACACGACATTGCTCAGCGGGGTGGGGCGTAACTATATCAACAACATACAGATGGATATGGACCCACGCAACAGCCAGCACCTTATGGTGGCGAGTCAGACGGGACTGTACGAATATCTCAATGGAGCACTTGTGAAATACTACGACTCTCCTGCCGGCGGCGCGGTGATGAGTGTGGCATACGACAGCAAGGGCAACCTGTGGGTGTTCTACCGTGGCAGCAACAAGCTGTATTGCCTTACCGCCGGAGGTACATGGGAAGAACACAATGTCAGCAGCATTGGGTCAATAGACCGTTACGTGACCCCATTCATTGATTCCCGCGGACTGTTGTGGTTTATCAATAACCATCATGATCCACTTGCCTGCGGTTTCTATAATCCCTCTTCTGATACATGGAGCGTCCTCACCACGTTCATCAATGAGGACGGCACAAATCTCCGCAACACATACACCCACGGAAAGGTGGTGGCAGAGGACAAGGACGGCAATGTGTGGATAGGAACGTCAGGCTTCCTTGTATATCTCACGCCGTCTGACATCAGCGCCATGATGAGTTCTGGTGGCGACAATAGCGGCATACGCGTCACTCAGCACAAGGTGTCCCGCAATGACGGCTCAGGGTATGCCGACTATCTGCTCAACGGACTGAACATCAACGATATTAAGTTTGACTCGGCCAACCGCAAATGGGTGGCAACAGAGGGCAACGGAGTCTATCTCATCAGTAGCGACAACAATACGGAGGTTGAGCATTTCACTACGTCAAACAGCAACATAATCTCAGACGTTATCAAGTCCATAGCTATAGATGAGGCTAACGGACGTGTCATCTTTGGTGCCATGAACGGACTCTGCGTCTATCAGAGTGACGTGACCTCTACATACGGCAGCCTGAACAAGAATGACGTCTATGCCTATCCCAATCCTGTAACGCCCGACTATACCGGTCCGATAACCATCACCGGCCTTACCGAGAACTGCCAGATAAAGATAACCAACACCTCAGGATATGTGGTGCATAGCGGTACGTCCGTCGGTGGCTCTTACAAGTGGAATGGCTGTGACCGCAAGGGCGAGCGTGTTGCCTCGGGGGTCTATATGGTGCTCGTGGCGACAGACAACGGCGAGAAAGGCTGTGTCGCAAAAATCGCAATGATAAAATAATTAATAATGCAAAATTCATAATGCAAAATTAGCAATCTTGCCTATTCGTTAATTTGTTAATTCGTTAATTCGTCCTGACCTACTCATTAATCATACCCCACCGAGGACCTGCACATCTCTTGCAGCGACTCCTGCGTTCCATACCCCAGCGTGAGGATATGGAGGTTATTGTGATTGAGGATAAGGATGCCCGCGGTGCAGGATGGGCACGCAATCAGGGATTGAGCAAGGCTAAGGGCGAGTATCTTCTGTTTGCAGACAGTGATGACTATTACATGCCTGCCATAAACGATGTCCTTGACCGCCACCACACCGAAGATGTCATTTACTTTTCGGCAACTTCCATAGAAGAGGGTACAGGCCGGCCCTCCTGGCGTGCAGCAAGGGTGAACTGGATGATGTCACAAGAACCGGCAGAACGCGAATTGCTCTTGCGTCACACCTTCACCGAGCCCTGGTGCCACATTGTGCGCAGACAGTTCGTGGAGGAACACGGCATACGCTTTGATGAGACGCCGATACTCAACGACGTACACTTCACGACACGTGTGGGCTACTACGCCAAGACTGTCCACGTTATGCCGATTCAGGCTTATTGTGTGTGCAACTATCCCGGCAGCGTAGGCAAGCGCAAGAGCTCACGATGCCTGATAGCCTATTCAAAGGTGATGGCAGAGACGAATATGTTCAACCTCAGTCACGGCATCAATCGTTATCATGCACGCATGATGCGCCCCTTCATGCGCAGTCTCATCACGCTTCATCTGCCAACGGCCACGAAGTGCTGGAGTGCGATGAGAGAGGCTGGAGTGCCGATGGGGCTGCTCACAAAGGAAATTATTATCTATCCGTATCATCTCCTGCATTGGTATAAGCGCAGGAGGAAATATGCTCCCTTCGCATGAGGATAGTCTATGTAGTGGAAAATATCACGGGTGTAGGAGGACTGCAGCGCATCCTTATAGACAAGATGAACTATCTTGCCGAGCACACCATGCACGAGATTGTACTTATGACGGTGTGGCACGCCCACCGTGAGCCTCACTTCCCGATAAGTCCCGCCGTGAGGTTCGTTCACCTCAATGTCCCCAGGTCAATGGCCTTCTTGCCTTTGGCGCTGTGGCGCTTTCGTAAGCGCATACGCAGGTTGAACCCCGATGTTACCATTCAGTTGCGTGCCGTAGGTGCTTTCCTTACACTCTTCTCGGGTTGGCATGGCCCTACAATCATGGAGATGCATTCGGCCAGACAGGCTATGAACCACCGATGGCTTTACCCGCTTATTGAGAAGAAGGTTGATGCCATTGTCTGTCTTACTAACGGTGATGCGCGTAACTATCCCAATGCCCGGCGTGTAGAAGTGATACCCAACTTTTCAACTCTCCCTCCCCTTGGGGAGGGTCGGGGTGGGGCTTCCCCCAGACACGTGGTATGGATGGGGCGTGATTGTCCCGAGAAGGACCTCCCACGTTTGCGTCGTATATGGGCTGAAGTGCAGAAGACACACCCTGACTGGGCTCTTGATATTCACCACAACACTTCAGATGTCGTGGGTGCATACACCGCTGGCAGCATCTTCGTGCTGACATCAAAGGCTGAGGGCTTCTCTTTGACCACCCTTGAGGCTCAACAGATGGGGCTGCCAGTCGTGGCATTCGACTGTCCATACGGCCCTTCAGACATCGTCATAGACGGGGAAACGGGGTATCTCATTCCGCTAACCGTCAATGGCAGCGAGCAGGAGGCTGACAGAATGTTTGTGGAGAAGCTGACCTACCTGATGGATCACCCCGAGGCAAGGCAAGAGATGGGAACGGCTGCACAAAAGGCATCACAACGATTTAACAAAGAAAGGATAATGAACCAATGGCTGAAACTGTTTGCGGAAATAGCAAAATAATTAATAATGCAAAATTCATAATGCAAAATCAGACTGGTGCATGGTGAGGCTCTCATGTAATCATAATTCTCAATTTTCAACTCTCAATTTTCAATTATGAAAACGGTTGCTGTTTTTGACTTTGACGGCACGCTCACCACGCGTGATACCCTACTGCTCTTCATCCGTTATGCGTGCGGAAACGTGCGTTTTCTGTTGGGCTTCTTGTTCTATTCGCCGCTCATCGTGATGATGCTGTTCCGCATTTTCCCCAACTGGAAGGCCAAGGAGCGCGTCTTCTCCCTCTTCTTCAAGGGTATGAGCATAGAGCGTTTTGAGGAATTGGGCAAGAGTTTCGCCCTCCGCCAACATGAGCGCATAGCCAACACACCCGTCATAGAGAAGCTGCGCAAGCATCTTGCCGATGGTGCTACGGTATATGTAGTGAGTGCCAGCATGGTGCAGTGGGTGCGGCCATTCCTCCCATTATGGACCGGTATGGATCGTGTGCGCTGCCTGTGCACCGAGCCGGAGGTGGGGGCTGATGGCCGCCTGACAGGACATTTCCTTGGCAAGAACTGCTACGGCCCAGAGAAAGTCAATCGTCTCCTTGAGGCAGAGCCCCATCGCGACACCTACACCCTCTATGCCTACGGCGACAGCAACGGCGACACGGAGATGCTTGCCTTTGCCGACCACGGAGAAAAAGTTGCAAGGAAAATGTAGGTAAACTGCAAAACGTAGTTAAAA
This sequence comes from Prevotellaceae bacterium UBA2718, assembly GCA_002353975.1. Taxonomy (GTDB): domain Bacteria; phylum Bacteroidota; class Bacteroidia; order Bacteroidales; family Bacteroidaceae; genus Prevotella. The sequence continues at coordinate 1,750 of DEKQ01000174.1, read as the reverse complement.
ACAAACAGGAGAGTCGTCTGCCAGTCTTTCTCCGCAGTCGCATCTTGCGCAGCCTTCGTAGCCAGTTGCAGGACGAAGATAAAAAACGTGCTCTTTCTCTTGCATATCTCAAAACTTAATCGTACCTTTGCGACGAGAATTTATTTATAGTATTAACCTAAAAAAGAAAGAAAACATTATGAAGAGTTACGTTTGCGACGTATGCGGTTACGTCTATGACCCAGAGGTGGGTGATCCCGAGAACGGAATAGAGCCAGGAACAGCTTTTGAGGATTTGCCAGAAGATTGGACTTGCCCTCTCTGTTCTGTAGGTAAAGACCAGTTCTCTGAACAGTAATAAAAAATAAGAGCCCTCACATTGGTGAGAGCTCTTTTTTATTTCGCAAGCTTTGCTTGCTATGGAGTAGAAGGGAGTGAGAGGGAGATAGGAGGAGATAGAGGACAAATGTTTTGGACAGTCTGAGGACTAATAGTAATGTCTTCTATCTTCCTCTTACTCCTTCTTACTCCTTCTATCTTACAATGCCAGCCTATATATCTGTTCGCTGACTTCTCGGGTGATGGGGTAGAAGGCTCCGAATGTCTCGCCTTTGTTCTTGTGCAGGTTATCTACGAGAGCGGGTATAGCAGCTTTTATCTCGGCTTCGGTGAGGTCTGGCAGCAGCTGTCCCAGACGTACTGGCAGTTTGAGGTCGCGGTGCAGGAATTTTCTGAACCGGCTGATGCCCTCTAATGCCACAGCGGTGTCCAGGTCGTTGAACTCCAGTGCTGTGGGCTTTACCTCGTCTTCAGTGACGCCGAATACGCGTTGCGCAAACTGTATGATGCGCTTTGGATTGTGTTCTGCCATGAATGTCATGTATGCAGGCGTGATTACCGCAAGTCCTGCACCGTGTGTCACGTCAAACATTGCGCTCAGCTCATGCTCCATCTGGTGTCCGCTCCAGTCTTCCTCGCATCCCACACCGCAGGTTCCGTTGTGTGCTACGGTGCCGCACCACATGATGTTGGCCCGGGCATCATAGTCCGTTGGGTCTGCCATAACCTTGCGTCCCTCGTTGATGCATGCCATCAGCACTCCCTCACACATGCGGTCGCCAACCTCGGTGTTGGGCGTGTTGGTGAAGTATCGCTCCAGGATGTGAACCATCATGTCGCAGATGCCGCTGGCTGTGTGCCATGCGGGGAGGGTGACGGTGAGCTGAGGATTCATCACCGAGAAGCGAGGACGCAGTATCATGGGGTGCTTGATGCCCAGCTTCTGCTTGGTCACAGAGTTGGTTATGACGCTGTTGCCTGAGCCTTCTGACCCTGCAGCCGGAATGGTGAGCACCACTCCTATGGGCATTGCCTTGGTGACTTTTGCCTTGCCGATGTAGAAGTCCCAGAAGTCTCCGTCATAGTATGCTCCGCACGCTATGGCCTTTATGGTATCTATTACGCTACCTCCGCCTATGGCGAGGAGGAAGTCTATGTGTTCTCTCCTGACAATGTTGATGCCCTCATAGACCTTACCTTCGGTGGGATTAGGCTGTATGCCGCCCATCTCCACGTAGGAGAGACCTTCGGCGTCAAGAGATGCCTTGACCCTATCAAGCAGCCCGCTGCGCACGGCGCTGCCGCCGCCGTATGCGATGAGAACGCGTGAGGCACCATGTTTCTTGGCCAGCTGGCCGGTTTGAGTCTCCGTCTCTTTGCCAAAGACGAACTCTGTAGGAGAGTAAAAAGTAAAATCAAGCATTTCGAATTA
>DEKQ01000035.1:23261-24931 GCA_002353975.1 Prevotellaceae bacterium UBA2718 | reverse complement strand
AGCTCCTCCTGAGTGTATCTTACTGTCCAGTCGTGGAAATCCACCGTCTCCTGGTCATAGTCATTGAGCACTTCTGAGAGTATCTTCTTGTCCTGCGTGTTGCAATATGGGTCGCTGACGCTGGTCAGATATGGCTTCCTGATGTTCTCCCAGCAGTACTGATACTCCTCCGTCACGCCTCCGCAGCATTTGGAGAAGCGGGCATCGCATACTTCTCCGTCATATCCTAGGACCTGTCCGCGCGTGGCTTTCACTGCGCTGGCCACGTGGGGATTGCTTGCATTGGTGATGCCCTGGTAGCGCTGGCAGTGGTCATCGGCGCAGACATCGAAGATGGTATGGTCCTCGCGGTCGTACCAACGGACGAGCATCTCATCGTTTTTCGTGAACGAGAAGAAGTTGTTGGTCGCCTCGGCTTGCCTGTTCCTGCGCTCCATCTGGGCCAGAAGCCATGAGCGGGATATCACGGCATGGGCTTTCAGCAGCTCCATGCTGCTTGTCGCTGCCATCTCAGAGGATATGACACTCTCGAGATAACGCTCCACGGGCAGCTCGTTGATGGCGCAGATCTTATTCTCTTCGGGTACTAATCGCAGTGTGCCGCAGAATGTCTGGCGCTGCTGACGCTCCCAGTGGAAGTTGATTCCGATGGTGACGTCCTCAAGGGTGAACGAGGGAGAGACCGCCGTTGCCGGGTTGCCAGGATTTGTTACCTTGCCTGTTGGGTCAGTGGTTGACTTGGCCTTCACCGGCCTGAAGGTGAGCTCCTGATACTGCGTGCCGCGCCAGAGGATGGTGCCCTCGGATATGCTGACGGTCTGAAGACCTGTGATAGCCTCGCCTTTTGCGGTGTATTCGCCGTTGAGAGTGAATGTCAATTCCGTGGCGCTGACTATGCCGACCTTCACGTCGGGCATACTGTCGTAGTGCTTCAGGTGCTTCTCCGCTGCCCTCTCCTTGTTTGGCAGGTCGTTTTTTACAAGCTCTGCTATCTGCTGCGCCTCGTCAAATGATATGCTGACCTCGGCCAGAATGGCTGCCGCAGTGTCGGCATTCAGGGCATTGAAGTCCTCTTCCCGGGGCGTGATAAGCAGTCCTGCCATGTCGATGGCACCGGGGCTTACCATTAATTCTGCGTAGCAGTCTGGGCGATGCTTCTTGCGTGGGAATACGAGAGTGATGTACTTCCCCTCCTGTTGCCATGCTATGATATTCATCATCGGCTCGTCGGCACCGTTGACCATTGCGCGGTACAGGCGCCTGAAGTACTTGCGCTCGGTCTCGCTGCGGGTGGTGCGGAGCACGAAGACAGGGCAGACGTATCCTGTCATCAGTGAGATACTTTCGCCGTCGCTGTTCTCTTCTATTGTCTGCAGGGTGCGTGAGAGGCGCTGCCAGTCGGTCTGTATGGGCACAATGCCTGACGTGCCGGCTTGCAGGTGCATGTGGTCGGGGGCTGAGGCACCGCACTTCGGTCCGTTATAGAACACCATCAGCTGTGAGTGCTTACGCAATAAGTGGCGTATTTCCTCAAAATAGTTGTAGATACTCTGCGGCTTGTGTTCGGTGAGGGGTATGGTATAGTGCTGCGGCAGGATAGGGTAGGGGTTTACGAGCAGCTCGAAGTCATCGTTGACAGGCCTCTGCAGCTGCTGCTCCGGGCGGTTCTC
>DEKQ01000035.1:17807-23216 GCA_002353975.1 Prevotellaceae bacterium UBA2718 | reverse complement strand
GATCTGATACGGGCGGGATTGAACTGCGCTTTCAGCTCGCCAAGCTGCTTGACCTTCACCTGTTGCAGGTCCCGGTACCTTTGATTCGTTTCTTCCCAGCGCTCCAACTGCCTGTTGAAGAAGCGTGTCAGCGAGTCAGACTCCATCGGTGGCAGGTCTCCTCTGTTCATAAGCTGGCGCGCATGTATCTCCATTGAGCGTAGCTGGTCCTTATACACGTTGTTCGCATTGACCTTTTCTATGCTCAGGGCGGCATCGCTGTTGCCTCCCCAACGGCGACACAGGTACAGCTCCTCGTAGATGCGGCCTATCCTGAACGAACGGCTGAAGGCCAATCCCAGCGCATAGTCTTCGCCATAGCTGGTGTTGGGGAAACCGATCTCACGTATCAGCGGGGTGAAAAAAGCCCTCGGAGCACCGAGCCCGTTTATGCGCAGAGCGTTGTTCGGACCGTTTTCGTCGGTCCATTCCTTGTGGTCTATGATGCCCGGAGGCAGAGTGTTCAGCTCAAAATCACACATCCTGTAGGCTCCAATCACCATCGCGGCCTTCTGACGGTAGAAGGCATCCACTATTTTCTGTAGTGTCGCGGGGCTGCTATACAGGTCATCGCTGTCCAACTGGACTGCGAAACGTCCGCAGTAGTCGCTGTTTATCGCCTCGTTCCAGCATCCACCGATGCCTAAATCCGTCCGTTCGGGTATGATATGCACCAGCCTTCCGGTGCCGCGGCTCTCCTCTTCTGCCGCCAATTGCTGCAGTATCTCGGTCGTTCCGTCGGTGGAATGATTATCCACGACGATGACATTGTACTGGAATTTCGCCTTCTGTGACAGTGCGCTGCCCACTGCATCGGCTATCGTCTTGGCTCTGTTATAGACCGGGATGATGACAGAGGCCTCAATATCAAACTGCTCTTCCTTGAAATCAGGCTCCAATCGTGTTGATGTGTCAACCTTTGCACCAATCTGCTCCAGGTGATATGTGGCGGCATGCTCCATCTCCAGTTGCACGCTGCGGTTCTTCGGGTCCACGTAGTCGAACTGCTTCTCTCCGCTCTTGCGCGTGTCGTGTTCCTCTTCTGTATATAGATATTCGTTCAAATGGAATATCGTACCGGTGCGTTGCATGTACAGTCGCATTGCGTACAGCCCTGCGTAAGCGTATTCTGTCTTCTGCTGCTTTACGAATTCCTTCAGCGCGGCAGTCTTGACAAACAGCAGTTGACCGAAGTCGAAGTCATCTCTGATGGCTCCGCTCTGGCAGTCTATGGCGGGATGTGGCTCGCGTTTGCCGTTGGTCATGCTGTAATGGTCGGCATATACCATGAGCGCCTCAGTCTCTTGTGCCACTCTCAGCAGGCGTTCCACGGCGCGTTGGCCCATCGTGACGGGGCTGTCCTTGGTGGAAATGAATATGTAGTCAGTCTTTGCTGCCTCCGCTATCTTGCGAAGACTCTCTGTGGAGGCCATGCTTTTGCCCCCCTGACATGGGTAGAATGTTTCGATATTGTGAATCATTGTTCTGTTTTTATATTCTGATTCTTACCCCTTACAGCGTATCTCACGGGGTAAAGCACAGACAAGAAGCCTATGATGATGACTGTGAAGAATATCAGGGCCACGTCGCCGTAGTGTACGCTGACGGGGTATGCGTCTATGACGAATGCTCCGCTCTGCTCGCCAAGTGACACTATGCCGAACTGTTGCTGTGCCAGGCAGAGCGCCAAACCTGTCAATACGCCTATTATAGCGCCGGCAATGCTTATCATCCAGCCTTCGAGTATGAAGATCTGCCTTATCAATGATTCGCGTGCACCGAGGGCTCGGAGGGTTTCGGCATCCTCTTTCTTGTCTATGATAAGCATTGTCAGCGACCCTATGATGTTGAAGCATGCCACCACAAGGATGAAGGTGAGGAAGATGTAAGCCATCAGTTTCTCTATCTTCATTATGTTAAAAGTGTCTGCCTGCTGCTCATATCGGTCCAATACGCTGAACTCTTCTCCCACGATATTCTCTATCTCAGCCTTGGCGCTGCTTACGTTCGTGCCGGGTTTCAGCTTTACTTCCAGCGCTGACAACTCTCCGTCACACTGGAAAAGCATCCTTGCGAATGACAGGGATGTCAGTATATAGTTCTTGTCATACTTGCCTTGCTGCACACAGAACACCACCCCGGGAGAGAGCAGTGAGTCCACCACAAAGCCTTCCATCGGGTTCATCAGGTCCAGTTGCCCTGTGCGGTTGGGAGCGTAGATGTGCAGGAAATGCCTCCAATTTGCCGACATTCCAAGCGTGTTGGCCAAGCGTATGCCCACGATGCCGTATTGCAAATCTGCGGCATGCAGCTCGTATATGCCCTCTCCATAGCAGAGTTCGTCTATCTTTGTCAGCTTCTCAAAGTTGTCATCCACGCCTTTTATCTTCACCATCGCCTGCCGGTCACCGTATATCGCCAGTGCCTGGTCTTCTACAGTCTCTGATGTCAGGTCCACGAAATCCAACTCGCGTACCGCCTTGAGCTTGGGATTATCTGCTGCAACGGTCTTGCCTGCTGCCGGCACCACCTTCAGTTGCGGGTCAAAGGCAGTGAAGAATGTTGCCACGAGGTCGCTGAAACCGTTGAACACGCTCATCACCACCACCATCGCCATAGTGGCAACGGCGACTCCTACGACGCTGATGCCCGATATGACATTGATGATATTGGTGCGCTTGCGTGAAAAGAAATAGCGCTCGGCTATGTAAAAACTGACTCTTTTCACTTCTTCAGCAGTTCATCAATCTTTTCGATATAGTCCAGAGAATCATCGAGGAAGAAGCGCAATTCAGGTATGATGCGCAGCTGATTCCTCACGCGCTGTCCCAGTTCGTAGCGCACCTGTGAGGCGTTCCGTTGTATATTCTGCAGCAGTTCCTCGCCCTTTTCTGATGGGAAGATGCTCAGATATGCCGTGCAGATGCTCAGGTCTGGCGAGATCTTCACGCGTGTCACACTTATCATCACGCCGTGAGTCTGGCGTGTCTGACTCTGAAAGATGAGGCTAAGCTCCTTCTGCAGCAGCCTGCTTATTCTGTTTTGTCTTGTCTCTTGCATTATGTTTTTCTTTTTAATTGGTTTTACCTATATTATTACCGCACTGTGGTAACTCAGTTACCAAGCCTTGGTAATGTGGTTGCCAGCCCTTGGTAATCATGTTACCAACCCTTGGCAATGCCCATCAGAACATTACGCTGATATCTACGGGGCCGTGTATTCCCCTTACCCTTCCGTCCTGGCAGAGCTGCCATGATATGAGGTTCACGTCGGGCCGGAACTCACCGTAGCGTGCTATCCACACGTCATAGTTCTCTAACAGGTCGGGTGCTTGCACCAGATACTTGTTGACGAAGCGAAGGCTGACGTACAGCACGGGCTTCACCCCAAGTCTTTTCTCCACTACGCTCAGCCAGCTGCGCACGTTGGCGAAGAGGAACCTCACTCCTCCCAACTCCCTGATTTGCGCGTCTGTGGGCTCAATGTCAAGCACCGGTGGCAGGTCGCCATTCTCATATCTGCTGTTTTGCAGGAAGTATAGTCCCTGCGCCTTGCCCGTAGTGCGTACAGAGAAGAAGTGGTATGCGCCGGTCTTGTAGCCGTGTTTCTTTGAGTTTACATAGTCGGAGGCAAAGTATGCGTTGCGCACTGTTGTGCCTTCCGTTGACTTTATGTAGATGAAGCTTACGGGATAGTCCACCTCTCCCACTATCTTCTTCTTGGAATAAGTGCCGAGCGATGTGATGCGCAGCGCGCTCCAGTCTATCTTGTAGTGCTCCACCAGCTTCACCTTGCGGGTGATATACCTGCCGCGGCGCCCTCTCACGCGCTTTGTCACAATCCTCTCATGCTCATGCTGATAGCGAGAGATGTCGATGCCATAAGTGCGGTCAGGTGTATAGGTGATGCGTTCGCCGAGGTATCTGTCCTCTTTCCACTCGCCCAGTTTCAGCCTTTTGCCTGGTGTCACCTGCAGTCCCACGCCGTAGCGCATTCCTGCGAGCCACTCTCCTTCGTAGTAACTGCCGTCGCGTCCGCAAAATATGCCATAGCCCGATGGCTGGCCTGCCACGTTTCTGGTGCCATGATAGGTACCTATGCTGTCCCCGCCGGCGGGGGTGACATGCTCCAACTGCTCCCGGTTTATTATGAGACGTAGCGGCGGAGTGGTACATTTCTGTAAGTCTATCGCCTGGAAAGCTGCCACCTGTTCCAACAGGGCCGAGCGCCTTGCCAGTGAGTCAAAGCGCTTCTTGTGCTCTTTCTCAAAGGTTGCCACGATGTCAAATCCGTTATCCAGCACGTTGTGTGTGCGCAGATAGTACTTTACGTCGTGGTTTATATCTATAGCCACAGCCAGAGCAGAGTCTGCCGCTGCGCGTTCCGTTGCCGCTATTCTTGCGTATGCGCCGCCGTCATTGTGCGCCTGTTTCTTGTCCTGACAGCTGCATATACAGAGCACGAGAGAAAGTATTGCAATCCATCGTGCCCTGTTACATGTCGTAGCCGCCGCCAGACATTTCCTCTTCATCATTATCGTTTGTCTGTTCATCGCGTTTCTTCTGTCCCTGTGAGTTACCGAAGTTCCACGTCAGGTTGAAGTTCACCGTCCTGCTTCTGCGCTTGTTGAGCGTGTAGCGCGTGAAGGTGTCGCTGCCTGTATAGCTCTCCCACTTGCGGCTGTTGAAGACGTCGCGGCAGTTGATTGACAGCACCAGCTTGCGGTTAAAGAAACTCTTCTTTATTCCGGCATCCATGCTTATCTGCGATGGACGGTGTCCTTGCGTTATCACACGGCGGGAGTTATATCTTCCGCTAAGCTGCACGCTGATGTCCCAGGGCAGGGTCAGCTGTGCTATGATGCGGGCATTCCAGGTGAAGTTGTCCTGCGAAGCTCCCTTAACTGTTTGGTCTTCTATGTCAAAATTGAAGTCATTCAGCTTGTAGTAGTATAGGTTTACATTGGTCGTGAGGTCCAATATGCGCCCTATCTTGTTCTTTCCTGTCAGCTCCACGCCGGTGCTGGTGCTGTTGGCAACATTCATCGGTGTGCTGTACATCTTTCCGTCGGCAGCGCCTCGATAGGTGATGCGCTGTATCACGTCGCTCGTGGGGCGGTAATATGCCGATACGAGGAGTGAATGCTGGTCCCACTGTTTCAGGTAGTTCAGCGAGAAAGAGTTGCTGTACTCCGGCGTCAGCAGCGGGTTTCCGAAGGATGTGATGGATGCATCAGACGTGTTGCGGAAGCTGTTCAGTTCTCCTCCCCAAGGGCGGCGCAGGCGCCTTGTGTAGTTCAGCTGCAGTTGCTGTGTCTGAGTCAGTTGGTATGACATGAATACACTTGGGAATAACTGGAAGTAATCCTTT
>DEKQ01000035.1:0-17736 GCA_002353975.1 Prevotellaceae bacterium UBA2718 | reverse complement strand
GTGTTCACTCTCCAGTACTCGCCTCTCAGACCTGCCATTACGCTCAGCTTCTTGTAGTTGTATGTTGCTGTGGCATAGAGCGCGTGTATATCAAGGTCGTAAAGGAAACGGTTGAAATAGACGTGGTCCTCTGTCATTCCCGTACCGTCCCAGTTCGGTGCCTCGTAGCTCTCCTGCGGAGTGTTCTCCCTGTTGAAGCGTCCGTTGTATCCTGCCTCCAGTTTTAGGGCGTCGCTCAGCTTGTTCTCATAGTCCACCTTCACTTCCGTATTGTGTGACTTGATGTTCAGCGGACGGCTCATGTACTTCTCCGTGACGGTCTCTGTGTCAAGATACGTTATGCGGTCTTGGTAGATGTTCTCATTGTCGGCGTGCCAACGGTTGTGGGACACCACGACATCCAGCAGGTGCGTGTCTGTGAAGGTATGCCTGTAGTTGAACTCCGCATTGAACATCGTTCCGGGGCTGCTGCCATGTTCCTCGCGCAGGCGAATCCTGTTGAGCACTTCGCCGCCTGCCGTATAGTCACCATAATAATAAGGTGTAGAGGAATTGCTCTTCCTCTTGCCGGTGAACAGCATTCCGTTCAGGCCCAAATCGTTCTTTGAATCGACGTGCCATGTCAGTCCGGCGCGTCCGAAGAACATATTGCCCATGCTGCTGTTCTCCTTGTAGTGACGCTCATAGCTTGTTGCCACGCCGTCGGTCAGGTTGTCCTGCTCGCTGTCATTGCGCCCCTTGTTCTCCATGTGGCGGTAGCCGGCATTGAGGTACGCATCCAGTTTTGACGACGAATAGTTGATGTTGAACGATGTGTTGGCACCGGCGCGGGTATTCGCACCCACCTGCACTGAGCCGTAGTAGCCTGCCTTGCGGTTCTTCTTCAGTACGATGTTGATGATACCGGCAGAACCTTCGGCAGAGAATTTGGCTGACGGATTGTCTATCACCTCAATCTTCTCGATGCTCTCGGCAGGCAGTTGTTGCAGTATCTGCGCCTGGTTGTCGCTCGTCAGTCCGCTGTTGCGCCCGTTGATGCGTATCTCCACGCTGCTATTGCCTCGCAGCGACACGTTGCCATCGTTGTCAACTTCCACTGACGGGATGTTCTCCAGCACCTCAGTGGCAGTCTGTCCCTCGGTGGTTATCATGCTTGATACGTCAAACTCCTTGCGGTCCACCTTCAGTTTCATTGTGGAACGCGTTCCGGTGATTTGGATTTCGTCAAGCATTTGGTCGGCAATCCCGGTCTTTGCCTGTTTCTTTCCTTTCTGAGTCGTTGCGCTGTTGGTGGTCTGTGCGTTGACCGCTGCTATTTGCAGTAGCAGAACGAGTAGTGTGATAGCTGTTCTGTTCACTGTGGTATGGTGTCTTGTGTTATGTTGTTGTGGTGGGTGGAGAGGGCTGCGGTAAGCCCCGGGATGCCTTCTTATGCGTTTATCTTCTTGAACTCTCCGTAGATTTTGTCGGCAATCTCCTTCATCTCAGCCTCAGGCAGCGACAGCTTCTCGCGGCGGAAGTCCATATCGCCCTCCGTGTCCATTGGCATGAGGTGTATGTGTGCGTGAGGCACCTCGAGTCCAAAGACGCTCATTCCCACCTTCTTGCATGGGAAAGCGGCCTTGATAGCCTTTGCCACCTTCTTTGCAAAGACGAAGTAGCGGGCTGTCTCGTCATCGTCCATATCGAAGATATAATCCACCTCACGGCGTGGTATCACCAGCACGTGGGCCTTTACTACAGGGTTGATGTCAAGGAAAGCATAGAACTCCTCGTTCTCTGCACACTTATAGCTGGGTATCTCGCCAGCTGCAATTTTTGAAAATATATCCATAGAATCATTTTGAATTTTGAATTATTAATTCTTCATTAATACGAGATGCTCTCTATCTTCAGCTTCATCACTCCGTTGGGAATCTTGGCATCCACCGTCTCGCCCACTTTGTGGTTGAGCAGAGCCTTGGCAATCGGGGTCTCGATGCTTATCTTTCCCTCTCGCAGGTTAGCCTCATTGGCACTTACGATGGTGTAGGTCATCTTGGCACCGGTGTTCAGATTGGTCATCTCCACCTTTGACAGCAGCTGCACGGCATCGGTGTTCAGACGGCTCTTGTCAACAATCTTCGCGTCGGCGATGGCCGTCTTCATCTGGTTGATCTTCTCCGCAAGGTGTGCCTGTGCCTCTTTCGCTGCATCATACTCTGAGTTCTCCGACAGGTCGCCCTTGTCGCGAGCCTCGGCTATTGCTGCACTGGCCTTGGGCATCTCGATTGCCTCAAGGCGATGTAGTTCTGCTACGAGTTTTTCGTAGCCCTCTTTTGACATGTAAGCCATAGTTCTTCTTGTTTTATTTTTTAGTTTTTGTCGTTTCTGTACAGACCAAAAAGAGAGACAACCCCAAATTCTGCAGGGGTCGTCCATAATTCTTCCTTTGCCATTACCCGCAGCGCTTCTTAGCGGGCCGCCACATCCCCCGTAACGCTTCTTGCCTATCTGCTTGCCTCAATATCGGCGTAATGATAGCGGGGACGATGTGGCCTAAAAACTTGCGGCAAAGGTACACATTATTTATATAATGCACAACATTTTACATTTTTTTAATGAATTTGCTTGCACAAATTTTGTCAATTCGTGCAATTTTGTTACCTTTGTGCGCGATTTGTGCGACAAAGTTGATAATAAATAACTCAAAAAACTCATAAAAACCACAAGCATTCATGTCATACACGACTATCACAGCCGCAGAGGCGGCATCGATGATTAAGAATGGTGATACTATCGGGCTTTCAGGATTTACGCCGGCAGGAGCACCCAAGGCAACAACAAAGGAACTGGCAAAGATTGCCATAGCCGAGCATGAGAAGGGCAATCCCTTCAAGGTAAGTGTCTTTACCGGTGCCTCTACCGGCCAGAGTACTGACGGTGATCTGTCCAACGCACAGGCGATAGACTTCCGTGCGCCTTACACCACAAATGCTGATTTCCGCTCTCATGTGAACAAGAACGAGATCCGCTACAACGACCTCCACCTCTCTCACATGGCTCAGGATCTGCGCTATGGTTTCTACGGCCCGCTGAAATGGGGCATCCTTGAGGTGTGTAAGATAGAGGATGCAGGCGATAAGTTCCGCGTATTCCTCACCTCTGCAGGCGGTATAGCACCTACCGTGGCTATGCTGGCCGAGAAGATTATCATCGAGCATAACGTCTTCCATAGCGAGGGCGTGGGAATGCTTCACGATGTCTATCAGCCTCTTGACCCGCCTATGCGTCAGCCTATTATGATTACAAAGGTGAGCGACCGCATCGGCAAGCCATACCTGGAGGTAGATAAGAGCAAGGTAGTTGGCGTAATAGAGTGCAATATCCCTGATGAGGCCCGTTCCTTCAAGGGCACTGACCCCATCACTGACCAGATAGGTGCCAACGTGGCTCACTTCCTGCTCTCAGACATGAAACGAGGCATCATTCCGCCGACATTCCTGCCGCTGCAGAGCGGTGTGGGTACTACGGCAAATGCTATCCTCGCTGCGCTGGGCCACAACAAGGAGGTGCCAGACTTTGACGTCTATACGGAGGTGCTGCAGAATGCCATTGTTGACATGATGCTCGAGGGCCGCGTGAAGGATGCCTCTACATGTTCGCTGACGGTTGACAACGAGTGCCTGATGAAGGTTTACGACAACATCGACTACTTCTCAAAGCACCTCACCATCCGTCAGTCCGAGATTTCCAATTCTCCCGAGGTTATCCGTCGCCTTGGAGTCATCGCTATCAACACAGCAATAGAGGTGGATATCTTTGGTCATGCAAACTCCACCCACATCAGCGGCACAAAGATGATGAACGGTATCGGCGGCTCAGGCGACTTTGAGCGCAACGCCTATATCTCCATCTTCACCTGCGCATCTACGGCTAAGGGCGGTCTCATCTCTGCTATCGTGCCTATGTGTAGCCACTTTGACCATACGGAGCACGATGTGAACGTGATAGTTACTGAGCAGGGCGTGGCAGACCTGCGTGGCAAGTCGCCAATAGAACGCGCACACCTGATAATAGAAAACTGTGCTCATCCTGACTACAGACCGATGCTGCGCGAGTACCTGAAGATTGCCTCCGGCGGTCAGACGCACCACAACCTGCCGTGTGCCTTCGCCATGCACGACACCCTGCGCCGCAAGGGAGACATGCACCTCACGGACTTCAGCGAGTATATCAAGGATTAAAATACCCCAAAAAAGTTACTAACTTATAAACTTAAAACTTATGGCTAACTTATCAAATTTCTCCCTTGAGGGAAAGAATGCGTGGATTACAGGCGCATCTTATGGTATTGGTTTCAACATTGCAAAGGCCTTCGTAGCAGCTGGCGCAAAGAATATCATCTTCAATGATATCAACGAGGCAGCCCTGCAGCGTGGTCTTGACAACTACAAGGAGGCAGGCATCACCAACGTGAAGGGCTATGTATGCGACGTTACCGACGAGGTAGGCGTTAAGGCTCTCGTAGAGAAGATCCATCAGGAGGTAGGTCAGATAGACATCCTCGTCAACAATGCCGGCATCATCAAGCGCATCCCTATGCACGAGATGAAGCGCGAAGAGTTCCAGCAGGTCATCGACGTCGACCTCGTAGCACCATATATCTGCGCTGCTGCCGTGCTGCCAGAGATGATGGAGCGCAAGGAGGGCAAGATTATCAACATCTGCTCTATGATGTCTGAGCTCGGTCGTGAGACAGTATCAGCCTACGCTGCAGCCAAGGGCGGCTTGAAGATGCTCACCCGCAACATCTGCTCAGAGTATGGCGAGTACAACATCCAGTGTAACGGCATCGGCCCTGGCTACATTGCTACTCCTCAGACAGCACCTCTGCGTGAGCGTCAGCCAGACGGATCACGTCACCCATTCGACTCTTTCATCTGCGCAAAGACACCAGCCGGACGCTGGCTTGACCCATCAGAGCTCGGAGGTCCTGCCGTATTCCTGGCTTCAAAGGCTTCTGACGCTGTCAACGGACATGTGCTCTACGTGGACGGTGGTATCCTTGCATACATCGGCAAACAGCCTAAATAAAAGACTTCAATACAGTATAACAAGTAAAGGAGGATATGTCGTAATCGGCATGTCCTCCTTTTTATATCGTATTTTTATTGGTTTGCACAATTCTGCTACCTTTCATGTAAAGCTTTTATTACTGTCCGCGTAAAACAATGACCTGACCTCTCTGCCCCTTCGGGGCGAACTTGCGAAGGTTTAGTAAAATGATTCATGTTTCGCAGTGACTTGATAAAGAGTTAATGACGGATGCTCACAATGGTCGATGATATTGACGACAAGAGTCGTATCTGCTTTCAACTCGACCACGTAATCACTAATGCGCTGGTTGAAACTGTCGCCGTCATGAGCCTCAATGACATAGTCCACATGGTCTATGAACTCCTTAGGAAAGATACCCGCGAAATAGCATGTATCGCAAACGGGCTTTATCTCATAGAACACAGAAAAGGGACAAATTACGACATCGGAGGATTTGAAGTGCTGACGCTCCACAAACGAACGTATATTATCATAGTTCCATTGCTCATTGGGCAACATTGACTTGACACCGAAAACAGCCAGCACTGCTGCCTCCATACAGAATACGGCACACCATATCCTACTTCTGGTTGCTACCCGCATAATGGCCATAACGAGTGGGAGGTACGCCATCCAGCGGTAATAGGTGGCAAAACGCCCAGCCAGATTCATGGCGACTGGCACATAGAGCGCAACCAGCAGCAACAGGAATCCATTATCGCTCAAAACCTTCTGGCGGCTTTCCTTGAAATAGGCCATATACGCTGCTAATGCAGTGGCTGATAGTATGAGAAAACTGCGAAACTCAATGATAGATGAAAGCCGCTCGCTGAGGCTTGACGTAGTACTCAGCTCAAACAATTTCAATGTGTATGGCGTCACGTCAATATCAAAAGCTTTGCCTGCCAAAGGGAGCATTGCCAAAACAAAGCCTGACAACGTGGTAGAATACTGTATGATGCTGCTGGCAAAGGCCGCCAACCGGCCATGGGCCGACATAAAGAGCGACACCAAGAGCAATCCCACCATGCAGCCTGCCAATAGCAACAAGAGCAGACGAAGTGCTTCCCTGCGGCGTTTTGTGACGATGAAAAAAAACAACCATAAGGCTAACATATAGGTAGCAGCCTGTATTCCTGAACACAAGAGCAGCGCCGAGGCGATAATGACGGAGATCTTAGTTGAACTGAACTTTGCTGACAGATAGTTACAAATGGTCTGGATTGTGACGACGGAGAGCAGTGCACACAACATGTCGGGTCGGCCATTGCGATACATCCATGCCATTTCACTGCTGCCCCATAGTAGTACCGTAAACAAGGCCGTAGCCCATGTCGCAGGATGCAGTCCTTGCTGCCTCATGAGTCGCAGGCAGGCACCACCCAGCGCGAATGTAATCATCAGGTTCATGCTCCTCATCACCGTCAGGCTGCTGCCGAAGAGCCACATCCAGCCCGCGGCAAGCATCTGATAGAGCGGGGGATAGGTAGAGAAAGGATATTGCCCTGTCACGCGATACCACGCCGTCGTACACCATGCCCCATGGAAAGCAGCATTATAGGAGGTATCGAGCATCATCACTTCGTCAATCCATGGACGCAGATTGCTCAATGTGATGAGATTGACGATGATAAACGCCAATGATAGCAGCACATAAGTATATTTTTCCATTTAGTCCTTTCTTATCGTGGTTTTCTATAATGATAGATACCACAAGAAATGAAAAGACTGTATGAATCTTGACTAAAAAAGATATGAGGCTCGTGTAGGGAGCCAAAAATGAATTGTTGTAGTCATGCCGAAGGACTGATACAAACTTTGTGTCGAATTATTTGGCTGTTTGGTGTTTTTGTCGTACCTTTGCATTGATTAGTTTAACATATACTTTCATTCGTAATGGATAATAAAACCAATACAGGAAGCTCATATAAAGACTTTCTGAAAAGATTTAAGTTGTTCGCAAGCAAGAGGCCAGACCTTATAGTAAACACCTTGTCGAACATCTTCACAATGCGTCTCATAGGAAACAAAACTCATGGTGACTTGGCAGAAATCGGTATTGCTGAGTTCATACATCAGTTTATGTACGACTTTGATAGCCGTCATGTAGGTAAGGATTTATATAGAGCGAAGGAGCACGAAGAGGATATTGTTATTGTGAATGAGCTTACATCAGAAGAGATTCCTGTGAGCCTCAAAGCCTATGGCAATGGGCCGCTTCAACTATCAACTGATAAAGATGCTAAGATGTTCCCCAAACTTTGCGAGTACGGGGCAGATATTACTGGTCGTCAAACAATAAAAAGCATCTTAAGTTCGGACGCTTTCCATTCTCTTGATTCTGTCAACGTCATGCCACTCATTTATCGAGAAAGTGAGAAGGAGTGCAACATCATGGTGTTCGATTTTGATAAGATGAAAGAACAAACAAGGAGAATCCTTCGTGTGGATGAGGGATGTAGATATGATGAAGAACAGAAGAAAGTGGTACAAGGTAAAGGACGAACACATCCCATATATATGTTTTTGGATGGAAAAGGAAAGTACATCTGCGAAGTGAGATATGGTGGAGCCGCTGCAAACGCACTGCAACGCGGCTTTTGGACTCACACCGTTAATGCCGCAAACTACTTTGACAGCCTTACGGGCGGTTGGATTTCCTATGAGCATAATCTTACACTCGTCCAACTGTTCCGCTTAGCGCTCAATAGTACAGAGAACGGACATAAGAGTGCAAATGTTTTGCTCCAGACAGAAATTGACAACCTCAAGCAAATGAAAATTGAGAGATGAGCATTCAGCGTGATATTTTTGGAAGAGTACAACAGATCCCTGAGACTGAAGGCATCAAATATACAGGCTCTAAACTTAAGATACTACCATACATTATAGACATGATGGTAGAGCTTGATGTTAAGTCTGTGCTTGATGCTTTCAGCGGTACGACACGCGTGGCGCAAGCCTTATCGCAACTTGGATATGATACGGATGCAAATGATATTTCCGTATGGTCAGAAGTGTTTGGTACATGTTATCTGTTGTCGAAAAATCCCGACTCATTCTACATCCCCTTGATAGAGGAACTGAACGCGCTGCCAGGCTACCGGGGGTGGTTCTCTGAGAATTATGGCGGTGAGGGCGAAGACGGGAAAATGCCCTTCCAAATGAAAAATACCATGCGTCTGGATGCCGTGAGAGACAAGATAGAGGAGTATCAACTCCCGTGGGAAGACAAGTGTGTGCTCCTTACGAGCCTGATATATGCGATGGATGCCGTTGACAATACGTTGGGTCACTATGCGGCGTATCTCTCTGGGTGGTCGTCGCGGTCTTACGATGATATGATGCTGAAACTTCCTAAGCGGTATCCTTTGGAGACGCACAACAAAGTGATGCGAGGCGATGTCTTTGATGCTGTGAGGGATTACCATGACCTCGTATATCTTGACCCGCCATACGGGTCAAACAATGAGAAAATGCCACCGAGCAGGGTTAGGTATGCCGCCTATTATCACATCTGGAAGACGATTATTCTGAATGACAAGCCGACGGTCTTCGGCAAGGCCCGCAGGCGCGAGGACTCGCGAGATACGGTCTCGCCCTCGGTCTTTGAGGAGTTTAGGAAGAATGAGGAAGGCCACTTCATTGCGATGCAGGCCATAAAGCAGCTCATCGAGCAGACCAATGCACACTACATCTTGCTCTCATACGGCTCAGGCGGAAGGGCCACTAAGGAGGAACTTAACGACATTCTGCACTCCAATGGCAAGGTTGTCGAGGCAAGGGAGATAAACTATAAGAAGAACGTGATGAGCAATATGAGGTGGACAAACGAATGGATAAATTCCGACGGAAAATATACCGAGTACCTCTTTCTGCTGGAAAAATAGGCTGCGGTTCTCCCAGGGCGGACTGCATGACATGGAAGCTCGCCATAGCAGTAGTTTGCAATCCGAGAAACAGGCCTGCTGCTAAATGTTAAATTAAGTGTTAAAATGGGGCTTATAATTTTTGGAGTTTTCCCCATGAGAAAATGAATTCTAGGAGCGGAAACCCACCTTTCTGGTGCCGCGAACCTGCCTCCACATGGGTAAAGTAGGTTAGCTGCATGGTTAAAGTAGGTCTTTTACCTCCTAATAGTAGGTCTTTTACTGCCTGATAGTAGGTCTTTCACTTGGCAAAAGACCTGCTTTTGGAGCCTGAAATTATTCGTTTTTGGTGTTTGCGTGTTCTGTTTTTCCTTGCCTTCGAGGGTATGTTCGCGTCTGATTCTACTGTATTCCTATGCGAAACGAGGGCGTGATGAATGTAACTGTCTTGTAGTCAGCCTCTTTTGGGCGGCTGGGTGGTTTTGTCTTTGCCGCATGGGGAAACCGTTGAAAAATAGCGCGAATTTGGGCCCGAGGCAGAGTTTGTTTGCAAATAATGAACGAGAGAGGACGAATCCGAAATCGTTCGTTTGCGATTTTAACACTTTTCGGGGTCTGATTTTAACATTTCCAACAGCCTGCTATTTGCGTTGTCTCTCTTGCCGGGCACGTATGCGTGTATGCAAAAAAAAGTTTAATTCTTGCATATCTCAAAACTTAGTTGTAATTTTGCATCCGTTTTCAACGTCTGCAAATTTGTAATGATGAGAAGTTTACACAATCGTTGTGCGAGGACTGTCGGTGGCGCCAGGCTGCTGTCTGCGTTGATATTGTTTTCTGTGGTGCTGGCATCTTGTATCAGTTCCAGCAGCGAGACAGTCACCTATAGCGACACGGCCCTGACGGGTTTCACGTTGGGCACGCTGAAGAGCAAGCGCACATACCATGTCACCACGAAGTCGGGCAATGACAGTACATATACTGTCACTACGACATATAGCGGGAGCTCCTTCCCGATGCACATCAACCAGAACACTAACGAGGTCTATAACACGGACTCTCTGAGGTATGGCACCGACCTGTCGAAGGTGGTGTGCACCATTTCTACGCTCAACAACGGGCAGGTATATTTCCAGACTCTCGACAATCCTAATGGGTATGAATACTACAGCAGCACGGACTCTGTAGATTTGTCAATACCACGCGTGCTGAGTGTCATGTCAAGCGATGGCACGGAGACGCGTGATTACACGGTGAATGTGCGCGTGCGTCAGACGCCGCAAGACTCGTTGAAGTGGTCTGCTGAGCCCATCAACGATGCCGCATCGTGCCTGATGCTGGCAACATTCGACTCCATGAGCGGTCTGACTACGAAGGATGCCATGTATGTTCTCGGCCAGACGGATGACGGCGGTGCTGCGCTGCTGAGGTCAGAAGACGACGGTAAGTCATGGAATGAGGTTGAGGTTCAGCTTCCGAAATATACGTCAAACATGGCGTTGGCCGACGATACGGTGATGGTGATGCTGAAAGACCGGAAGCAGATAATGAAGATTGCGCCCTCCGGTGGCGTCACATACACGGATGTAGATGCGATAGAAGACTATTCGCCATCGGCTCAGTCATTTATCACCCTCGCCGGTGGGGTTGAGGGTAGCCTCTATGCCGTACATGCTGAGGGAAGGAGAATCTACGTTTCTCGCGACGGCGGCGCGACGTGGTACACAGAGAAGACCGACGCTACCGACTTCATCAACAACGACTATCGCATTCCCGCAATAGAGGTGAACGGCATTCTGACAAAGACAAAGGAAAACAGCCTGCCGCGCCTCACCATCGTGGGCAACTGCGCTCAGGAGACAGAACTGGATGACACGTACTTCAAATATGCCTCTACATGGAGCAAGGTGATAGACCGTGAGTATATCTCCAAGGAACTTCAGGACTGCTGGACATATTGCGAACAGACCGGACTCAATGTGCCCGTGCGCCTGCCCAACAGGCAGAACCTCTCAGTTACGTCGTGGAATGGCGCTATGGTGGCCTTTGGCGGCGAGGCGAGATATGACGACAAATTGAAGGATTACGACAGACTCTACGTATCATACGACAACGGCACCACATGGGCAAGCACGGACATGAACCTGCCTAAGGGCTTTGACGCTGGTGACGCCGCAATAGTGACGACTGACACCGACGGGCGCATTGTCGTGATCGGCAACGGTCATGTATGGCGCGGCACTAAGTAAGACAGAAGATAGAAGACGGAAGATTGGGCCAAATTCCCTATACATATATAATAAGGTGTAGGCTTCTGCTGATAGCCTTGCTGCTCTCTGCCACGGCGGGGGCACAGGATGATGTGGAGTATCGTGCCGAAATAGGTGCGGGAGGTGGCCTGACAACATACTACGGCGACTTCAACAGCAAGCTCTTCAAGGGCATGCAGCCTGCGGGAGCCGTATTGCTGCGCATCACGCCCAATCCCCACATGGCGTTCAGGGTGGATGCCATGTACACAAAAGTAAAGGGTAGCGCATCTGACGTGAAGACGTACTATGAACCCCTGCGCGACATGAACTATACCTTCGATTCCTCCATAGGAGACCTGTCCGTGACGTATGAGTATAACTTCTGGGCCTACGGCACCGGTAAGGAGTACCGCGGCGCACGGCGCGTGGCACCCTTTGTTTGTCTGGGTATCGGCATGACATACGCCCACAACAAGCACAACATAATGGATATGGGAACCGACGGCAGCGTGGAGAGCTCGTCAAAGGGTGTCTTTACTGCCAACATACCGATAGGTTTCGGAGTGAAGTACCGCCTTGGAGACAGGGTGAACCTCTCATTGGACTGGAAGATGCACTTCTCCCTCTCTGACCAGCTGGACGGTATGAAAGACCCGTACGGCATCAGCAGCAGCGGGCTGTTCAAGAACACCGACTGCTACTCTACGCTGATGCTTGCCATAACATATAGTTTCTCATCAAAATGTCCCACATGTCACAAAGAATGAACGACGTACCCCAACACATAGCAATCATAATGGACGGCAACGGTCGCTGGGCCCAGCAGCGCGGACAAGTGCGTAGCGCCGGACACGTGGCAGGAGTCGAGACGACGAAAGAGATCATCGCCGACTGCGTCAGGCTCGGTGTGAAGTATCTCACCATCTATGCCTTCTCAACGGAGAACTGGGGCCGTCCCGAGAGCGAGGTGTCTGCCCTGATGGGGTTGATACTCACGGAACTGAAGGAAGAGCTCTTCGTGAAGAACAATGTGCGGATGCGCTGGATAGGCGACCGCAGCCGAATGCCCGAACAGGTGAGGAAGCACTTGGAGGAGATGGAGGAAGAGACAAAGGACTTTGACACGATGGTCCTGACGGTTGCCATCAGCTATTCTGCAAGATGGGAGCTGACAGACGCGGTGAAAAGAATAGCCGGCGAGGTGAAAGACGGGACGCTGAAACCGGAGGATATAACGGAGGACGTCATATCACAACGGTTGAGCACAAACTATATGCCCGACCCCGACCTGCTGATACGTACGGGAGGAGAGGTGAGAATCTCCAACTACCTGTTGTGGCAGATAGCATACACGGAGCTGTACTTCACCCCTGTACTGTGGCCGGACTTCAGAAAGGAACACCTCATAGAGGCTATTGAGACTTATAAGACGAAACAACGCCGATATGGCAAGATTTGAAAACTACACATACATGAAGATACTGACGTTGGCATGCATACTCGTGTCAATGTTGTCGCAACCGCTCAGCATCGCTGCGCAGGAGGCGCCGCAGGTGCTTGTGAACCCTGAGGTGTCCTATGCCGGAGCGATAAAGAACTATACCATAGCCAAACTGAGCGTGAACGGTGTGGAAGGCTATGAGGACTACATGCTGACCAGCATTTCAGGACTGTCCGTAGGGCAGGAGATTTCCGTGCCTGGCACGGAGATAACCGATGCCGTCAAGAGATACTGGAAGCACGGACTGTTCTCGGAAGTGAAGATTGCCGCCGACTCCATCGTCGGTGACTCTATCTACCTGGCCATACACCTCAAGACAAGACCACGCGTGAGCCGGATAAACTACATTGGCATCAAGAAGAAGTCGGAGCGTGAGGACATGGAGCAGAAGCTGGGACTGCTGAAGGGCTCGCAGGTCACTCCGAACATGATAGCGCGTGCGCAGATACTGGCAAAGAGGTATTTTGAGGACAAAGGCTTCAATAACTGTGAGGTGAACATACGTCAGCGTGAGGATGTGGCAGAAAAGAATCACGTGATCCTCGACGTGGTCATCGATACGAAGCAGAAGATAAAGGTACACAAAATATACTTTACCGGCAACAAGGCCATTAAGACAAAGAAACTGAAGGGCGGCCTCTTCGGCGGAGGAGCGCTGAAGAAGCTCCGCGAGGTGAATACGCTTGGAGGCCTGTTCCGCTCAAAGAAATACACGCCGGAGAAGTATAAGGAGGATAAGAACAACATCATCACGTACTACAACGAGATGGGTTACCGTGACGCCGTGTTGCTTCGCGACAGCGTCGCTTCATACGATGACCGGCACGTGGACATCTATTTCGACATCTCGGAAGGTGAGAAGTACTACCTGCGCAATGTGACGTGGGTGGGTAACACGGTCTATTCCACCGATTACCTGTCAAACCTGCTCGGCATGAAGAAGGGCGACGTGTATAACCAGACACTCCTGAACAAGCGCCTGCGCGAAGATGACGATGCCGTAGGCAACGCCTATTGGAATCACGGCTACCTGTTCTATGACCTCACACCGGTGGAGATAAACATCGACGGTGACAGCATAGACCTGGAGATGAGAATACAGGAGGGCCCGCAGGCACATATCTCGCATGTCCGCATCACGGGTAACAACCGCCTGTATGAGAAGGTGGTGCGCCGTGAGCTGCGTACGAAGCCAGGCGACCTGTTCTCCAAAGACGCCCTGATGCGCTCGGCACGTGAGATAGCGTCAATGGGACACTTTGACCAGGAGAAGGTCAATCCGGACGTGAAACCAAACTACGAGGACGGCACGGTAGATATCAACTGGGATCTGGAGCAGAAGTCCAACGACCAGGTGGAGTTCTCATTGGGCTGGGGACAGACGGGTGTCATCGGTAAGATAGGCCTGAAGCTCAATAACTTCTCAATGGCCAACCTGTTCAGGAAGAACAAGGAGCATCGCGGCATCTTGCCTATCGGAGACGGTGAGCAGCTGGCACTCGGCGCACAGACGAACGGTACGTACTATCAGTCGTACAACATCTCGTATAACACGGGATGGTTCGGCGGCAAGCGACCCATTCAGTTCTCCGTAGGTCTGTTCTACTCAAAGCAGACGGACGTGAACGGTAACTACTATAACAGTAACTGGTATAACTCTGGCATCTATAGCCTGTACTCCGGTTACAGCTCCACATATGGATACTCAAACTATGAGAACTACTATGATCCGGACAAGTATATCCAGTTGCTCGGCGGTAGCGTAGGATGGGGTAAGAGACTGC
This sequence comes from Prevotellaceae bacterium UBA2718, assembly GCA_002353975.1. Classification (GTDB taxonomy): domain Bacteria; phylum Bacteroidota; class Bacteroidia; order Bacteroidales; family Bacteroidaceae; genus Prevotella. The sequence continues at coordinate 3,251 of DEKQ01000035.1, read as the reverse complement.
GCTGGCCTGACGATTACTTCACGCTGTCGCTCAATCTCTCTTATACGCTCTACATGATCAAGAACTGGCGTTACAACTTCCTCATGCAGAACGGTAACAGTAACAACCTGAACCTGGGCATAACGCTGTCCCGCGTATCGACCGACAACCAGCTCTTCCCGCGCACGGGCTCTGAGTTCACGATGTCATTGTCCATCACGCCGCCGTGGTCATCGTTCTTCAAGAAGGACTATAAGAACCTTGCCACGAACTCTGCATCTAAGACCTACAACGCAGAGTTGCAGCAGAAGTACCGCTGGATAGAATATCACAAGTGGAAATTCAAGTCTAAGACATACACCGCGCTCACCTCCGGGCAGAAGTGCTTCGTGCTTATGACGCGTGCCGAGATAGGTATCCTGGGACACTATAACCAGTACAACAAGTCACCGTTTGAGACATTCTACATGGGTGGTGACGGTATGTCGGGCTACTCCAGCAGCTATTCCGAGGAGACGATAGGCCTGCGCGGTTATGAGAACGGCTCGCTGACGCCATATGGCTCGCCGGGCTATGCCTACGACCGCTTCGGAGTGGAGATAAGATACCCGTTCCTGCTGGGCAATACCACCATCTATGGACTGGGCTTTGCCGAGGCCGGTAACGCTTGGACAGATGTATCAGACTTCAACCCGTTCGACATGAAACGCTCCGCAGGCTTCGGTGTCCGCATCTTCCTGCCTATGGTGGGACTCATGGGTATCGACTGGGCGTACGGATTTGATGAAGTCTATGGCAAAAAGGGTGGCAGTAACTTCCACTTCGTGCTGGGACAGGAGTTTTAGGAATGTATAATTAAGAATGCATAATGCATAATTAATAGTGCACAATGCATAGTATATATAATAATAGGTAATAAAAGTAATATAAGAATTCTTGCATAAATAAAGCATTATGAAAAGGATACTTTCATTAGCAATGATGCTCATAGTGGGCTCAACGCTGTTCATCACCCGGTCTGCAGCACAGAAGTATGCCCTCATTGACATGGAGTATGTGCTGAAGAACATTCCCGCATACGAGCGTGCCAGTGAGCAGCTCAACCAGGTCAGCAAGCGTTGGCAGGCAGAGGTGGAGGCACTCAATACCGAGGCCAGCACCATGTATAGGAACTATCAGAATGAGGTTGTGTTCCTCTCTCAGGAGCAGAAGGTGGCACGACAGGATGCCATAACGCAGAAGGAGAAAGAGGCAGCAGACCTGAAGAAGAAGTATTTCGGTCCGGAAGGAGAACTCTTTAAGAAGCGCGAAAGCCTCATGTCGCCTATCCAGGAGGAGATATACAACGCCGTGAAGGAGGTATCAGAGCTGCGTGGATACCAGATGGTGATAGATCGCGCATCTGATAATGGCATCATATTTGCCTCTCCGAGGATAGATATCTCAAACGAGGTGTTGCAGAAATTAGGATATTAAACAACAGAATAAACTCAAAAAAAGAATCAAGATTAAATGAAGAAAGTTATCATCGCGCTCGTAGCACTCTTTGCTGTTACAATAGGCGCCAACGCACAGAAGTTTGGACACGTCGATACACAGTCCATTATGTCAACCCTGCCAGAGCTGACAAAGGTTAACGGCGAGCTGCAGGCCATCGCACAGCAGTACGAGAACGACCTGAAGGCAATGCAGGACGAGCTGCAACGCAAGGCAGAGGAATATGAAAAGGCTCAGTCCACAATGAGCGAGACTGCCAAGAAGGACGAGGAGGCAAAGCTGCAGGAGATGTATCAGAAGATACAGCAGACGGCACAGCAGAACCAGCAGGAGTTCCAGAAGCAGCAGCAGGAGAAGATGCAGCCTATCCAGCAGAAGATAGTGACTGCCATACAGAATGTAGGCAAGGCTGGTCAATATACCTATATCTTTGAGCAGAATGCGGCTCTCTACATCGGTTCAGGTTCCAAGGACGTGACTGCTGATGTGAAGGCAGAGCTGAACAAACTTAAGTAAACTTACTTCAGCTATGAAGAAAGCGCTAATAGTTACAACAATCCTCTTCGCTTGTTGCGCATCAATGATGGCGCAGCAAGCGAAGATTGGTTATTATTCAACCCAGGCTGTGCTGGCTGCTGATGCGGAATACCAGGCAGCAGTGAAGGCTGTGGCAAAGAGCCGTCAGCAGGTGACAGCCGAGCTTGAGGCTGCTCAGAAGGAGTTCACAGAGAAGTATGAGCTGTTTCTGGAACAACAGACCATGCTTGATGCTGCCATCAAGGAAAAGCGTCAGGCAGAGCTGCAGGGGTTGCTGGAGCGTAATGAGCAGTTCAAAAGAGACGCTCAGCAGCGCCTTAAGACCGCAGAGGACGAGGCTCTCGCACCTGCTATGAAGCGCATCAGCGATGCCGTGCAGAGAGTTGTCGGGGCAGGGGAGTATCTCATCATAATAGATACAGACTCAAAGGCGTGCCCATACATCAATCCTGCATACTCTGAGGACATCACAAGTAAACTGAAATAAGGGGAGAAAAGGGGAGACAATACAATATGACAGCTCCTATCGGTATATTCGACTCAGGCTACGGTGGACTCACTATACTGAAACAGTTGCGGCGTCGCCTGCCAACCCGGGATTTTATGTATCTCGGCGACAATGCCCGTGCGCCATACGGCTCAAGGTCTTTTGATGTGGTGTATGAATTTACGCGTGAGGCCGTAATGCGATTATTCTCAATGGGATGCCGTCTTGTAATCCTCGGGTGCAACACTGCCTCGGCAAAAGCCCTGCGAACCATACAGCAGAATGACTTGACCCAGCCGTATAATGAACTCTTCTCTGGCAATTACGGAGAAGGTGCCGGGCCGACGGGAGATGGCGTAAGCCTCGAAAAGCAGGGCTATCGCGTGCTTGGAGTGATACGTCCCACCGTGGAAGTGGTGGGCTCACTGACCAAGACGCGCCACATCGGGGTAGTGGCAACAGAGGGTACAATACGCTCAAAGAGCTATTCGCTGGAGATTTCGAAGTTCTATCCCGACATCACGGTGACCGGTCAGGCTTGCCCTCTATGGGCCGCCATAGTGGAAGCGGGCGAGGCAGAAAGCGAAGGGGCGGACTTCTTTGTGCGCAAGCGCATAACCCAGCTTCTGGAAAAGGACCCGCAGATAGATACCATCATACTGGGGTGCACACACTATCCACTGCTGATGAACGCCCTGCGGAAGGCTGTGCCACCCGGGGTGCGCATAGTGCCGCAGGGAGAGTATGTGGC
>DEKQ01000022.1 GCA_002353975.1 Prevotellaceae bacterium UBA2718 | reverse complement strand
CTATGTATTAATGCGTTGCGACGCGAATGTAGGTAAAACGCAAAAAACGCATTTGAAATTTATTTCCTTTCACTTGTCAGTATCAACTTTATTTTGTACCTTTGCCGCTCGTTTGCTAAAACACTATGGAAAGGGTTGCCTCAACAGCACTCTTTATTTGCCTCACAAATACAGTATTTTACAGCATTTCAGATTATTATGGTTATGAACAACAGTATGAGCAGTTATGATGATGAAGAACTTTGCAAAAGACTTCAGGAACTGATTGAAAAGCCCCTCGCCATAGAGGATGACACTGACTTTGACACTGACGAGAATCACTTTGACAACAATCCTACCACCAAGACCTCGGAAGACATCAAATCTATCCAGCTTTCGCTAGCTACTTACACAACTGCAGCCTACACCGATGGGGAGATTACCGTAAACATTCAGACAGGAAAGGGCGCACGCATCAACGAGAAGCGGTTTTCCTGCTTTGTCTATACCGACACTTATTTCCCCATGTGCGATAGCAGTCTGTTGTGTGAGTTCAACCGTGAGGGCCGTAACGGGGTCAGCATCACCATGCTATCATTCAGCGTCTGGCTGCCAGGGAAATACTTCCTGCTAATCCGAGACAAGGCAAGCGATTCACTCATACGCGTGGATTTTGAGGCAGACCAGTCTCTGGAAATCACCCAGCAACCGTTGACGATGTGCCCTACCTGCAGCATTGAAGATGTCTTGACAACCTGCATCGAAAGCTATGAGACGGGGTGGGACACTCTCGCCAGAACTCCCGGCACGCTGGAACTGAAGCAACATGCCCTGGAGTGCATACAGCTGAAGATATACAACGAATTTCGTAAGGGCCTCAACGGCAGGGATTTGAAGAACGGCCAAAACCTTCTGATCTACACTACCAACAAGGATTGGGATGCGAACATCCTCCGGGCATTCCAGACGCTCGCCATTCCTGATTGCGATTTTAGCTACATAGATTGCAACACGCTCTATAATGCGACCCTTCAGAATCCATACGAGATGATGAACGAGAAGCTGAGCGGCATCAGCGAGCAGGTCTATTGCCTGATAAATCCCGGAGCCTTGCTCAACACTGGCGGAGCGATTGCCGCACGGCAGATTGCGGAGAAAATCTGCAGCAACAGGAAGAAGTACAGGATATGGATGTGTGGCGGGCAACCGGAAATAGAGAGTGTGCTCGAGGCCTACCCCTCGCTGAGGGAGTTTTTCCTAAGCGGAGACATCCTGCGCCAACAGCCGTACAGTGCCGTAGAGATGGTGCATGCCTTCATGAAAGAGCTGGACGATGAACACATAGAGCCATCAGCCCCAACGATGGACACTCTGGCAAAGGCTATCATACGGCATCACGAGCAAGGATGTTTCTCCACGTGGTCACTGAGCAACATCCACCGCTACATAGCCGAAGAGGTGTCTCCCCGCTACCGTCGCCGCGCCATTGGCGATATGATGACAGAACAGGCAACCCTGCCTCGGCTGTCAATGGAGGACATCCCGCTTGAGCATCTGCCCAACTCGGCCTCGGCATTTGAGGATAGCATCAGTGAGCTCAATGAGATGGTGGGGCTTGATGACATTAAAAAGAGCATCACGACGATGGCCAACCAGTCACGTTTCCTCATGGAACGCAACAAGGCAGGCTTCCACACGTCAAATGTAGCGGTGCAGCACGCCATCTTCACAGGCAATCCCGGCACCGGCAAGACAACCGTCGCAAGGATGCTGGGCAAGATATTCAACTCCATCGGGCTGCTATCCAAAGGCGATGTGATATGCGCAGACCGTGCAAGACTCGTAGGGCGTTTCATCGGTGAGACCGAGGAAAACATGAAGAAAATCCTGGAAGAAGCCAGAGGTAACGTACTCTTCATTGACGAGGCATACACCCTCTACGATGGTTCTGAGGACAGGAAAGACTTTGGCTCCAAGGTCATCGACAGCCTGCTGACAGTCCTCTCCCACCCTAACCCCGACATGATTATCATCTTCGCAGGCTACGAAAAGCAGATGGATGCGATGCTGAATGCAAATCCCGGACTGATGGGACGCTTTCCATACAAATACCGTTTCAGCGACTACGACGGCAACCAGCTGATGGAGATAGCGCTGCACCTGCTTGCCAAAGATGATTACATCCTCAGCGATGAAGCCCAGACCGTCCTTCGGCAGAAGATTAGCGACACCCTCGCACAGAGGACAAAGAATTTCAGTAACGCCCGCTGGGTGGAGCAGTTCATCAGAAACGGTGTCATTCCGGCAATGGCAAACCGCCTGACACTCAATGCCGAAATGGATTTTCAGCACATCCTCCCGTCCGACATTGAGGAAGGATACAAGAAGTTTAACCCTCGCATGACAGAACTGAAGCTCCGCCGACAGGTGGGCTTCAGTTCCTAAACAAGTCCCGATATGATAAAGAAACTACCATCATTAGCTGACGCGCAGAGAGCCGTCTGCAGAGGGAAAGACCCCTTAGCCTTCCTGCAACTTGGCATGATATATTCTCAGGGCAAAGAGACCACGCGAGATGATATGCTTGCCCGATACTTCATACGTAAAGCGCTTGACATGGGATGTCAGGAAGCCCGGGAATATATAGACAAGGAATATGAGACCGGCAAGAAAGACTGGGCGGCAGAAATCACATGTTTAATCGAATCCGCCAGCTCCATCTCTAAGGAAAAGACTTTCCGGCTCAGGGCAAAGGTGGAAGAGGAGAGGAAAGCCAGACGCTATGGCAATCTCTCAAGCATCCGCAGTTTTCTGCCACTGTTCTATCCCGAATACAACCGCGAGAAGGCGATTGATGACATATTGAACTGCCGTGACACCATCGACGCAGACATTCTGTACTCCACGTGCACGAATGACAACAAGGATGAAATCTACATACCCCAGCAAGAGGCATTCTTCAAACAGATGTATGCCCCATTTGAGGCAATAAGGCCTAAGAATGAGGAAATAGGCGCTCACCTGCTGGGTGATGACGTAAAGGAGTTGGCGCAATGTATTGTAAACATTACCGCTGCCTATGACGCTATCTGCAATAATTACGACATAGACAAAAAGGAGCTCCGTGCCTTAGACGAGTGGGACTATTACCCTACCTTTAAGCTGTCCGATTTAGTACTGTTGAGACAGCAGGGCCTGAGGTGCCTGCTGTCAATCAAGGACATCGACCCAGCCATTAACGACAAGTATCTGAACAACTTATGTGATGACAGGACCCTGCTCGAAATCTGCGAGAAAATAACAGACCAGGACATCCAGCTCTTTCTCATATCATTCGTTGAATTGAACATCGACATTGACGCCATAGAGACTAACGCGCTAAAGATGTATAGGGCATATAAGACCTACAATTTCCTGCCGCTTATAGAACACCTGAATGCAATAGCACACAACCTCAAGGCCATAGGCCTCAAACACACCCTGCCTCCCTTCGCCATCAACAACCTGCCATTGATAAAGTCCTGAGCCCACCGAGGGAGCCGGTAAGCATCATCCCCCACTCAAAGAAATCAAGGCACACATACGCTCAACTCTGTCCTTTTACGTGCTCTAAGTCACAATTATATTTTGTATATTTGAGGTGAAGTCCTGCTGCATTCAGGCTCACTTTCGGGCATACAGGTTAACGTATGCGGATGCAGGTGAATGCCTGCCAAGAACAAAGAGCTGTCCGACACGATTGGCTGGAACAACAAAAAAAGGAGCCGACGCATCACTGCGGCAGCTCCTCCCTAGATAATAAATATCTATAACTAAAAACTATTAAAAAACTATTGTTTTGTATTACTGTATCTCGTCCTCCCAGGGCTCGTCATCGTCCCAAGTCCAGCTACCGCCTTTGGCGCCCATAGTCTGAGATCCTTCGTTGTAATCATTTGAGCTTACTGTTACGGGTAATGAACCTTCCATTAAGCGAAATGG
>DEKQ01000020.1:4843-5070 GCA_002353975.1 Prevotellaceae bacterium UBA2718 | reverse complement strand
ATCAAGAACTTCAAGAAGTATGAAGGCAACGAGGCAGGCAAGGCTCTCGTAGCAGCTGGTCCAAAGCTCTAAATTCTGGTAATACAATAATATAAGTATATAAGCATGCGCCCCGCAGAATAACACAGTCTGCGGGGCGTCGCATTTACCGGAAAGAAATTAGCGGGGGTATTGAAAGAAATCAGCAGGGGTTTGAAAGAAATTGGAATAATGAGAATAATGCCCTG
>DEKQ01000020.1:410-4810 GCA_002353975.1 Prevotellaceae bacterium UBA2718 | reverse complement strand
ATGCCCTGCGGACGGAGAAGGAAAGAAATTCACGTAATTTCCGTAATTATCCCTGCGGAATGGGAAGTTTCCTCTTTAGTTCACGCAATCAGCGGGCATCCACCGGGGACGTGGGCGTCCTCGCCCGCGTAAAATAAGCTTCGACTTCTTTATAATTCTCAATTCCCAATTCTCAATTCCCAATTCTCAATTCCCAATTCTCAACTCTCAATTCTCAATTCTCATGAACTACGTAGAGCTCAGAAGTTTGACAATAGGCTACAGCCGACGTGTGGTGGCTGAGGGCCTTGCGGCACGCCTGTATGCCGGACAGCTGACATGCCTCATAGGGCGTAACGGAACGGGTAAATCGACACTGCTGAAGACCGTTGCGGGTCTGTTGCCGCCCCTTGGCGGTGACATCACCGTGGTGGAGGACGGCGGCCAGAGCCATCCCCTCACCAGTCGCGACATCGCCGTTGTGCTGACAGAGCGTATTAATATACAAGGTATGCGCGTATGTGACATGGTGGGACTGGGTCGCTCGCCATACACGGGATTCTTCGGAGTGCTCAAAGAGAGGGACCGCGAGATAGTGGAAGAGGCCATGACCCTTGCCGGTCTGCCGCCTGAGCAGTATGCCATGAGGCACGTCAACGAGGTATCGGACGGCGAGAGACAGAAGGCGATGATAGCCAAGGCCATTGCCCAGCAGACACCCGTGATACTCCTCGACGAGCCGACAGCCTTCCTGGACTACCCCTCGAAGGAGGAGACGATGCTCATGCTGCGCGCCCTCGCCCATGAGCAGGGCAAGGCAATCCTCGTCTCTACGCACGACCTGGACGTGGCACAGCGCACGACAGACGCCGCCTGGTTCTTTGACAAAGGCACCATAACAGAGCTCTCAGACCCAGGAAGAATGACGGAGATATTTTGAAGGAGATAAGGAGACTCCCTCTAACTCCTTCTATCTCCTATATTTGATTGATGTTTATCAATCAAATATCACCCTAACTACCACCATGAAAATACTCAAAAGTAGGTATAAAATACCCCTTTTTCGGGGGTTTGGTTGATATGTATCAACTAAACAGTAAAATAATGAAGATTTATCGGTAAATAGTTGTGTGCGCACACAGAAAGGCGTAATTTTGCAATCGCAAACGAAAGGATAAAGCATAGAAATTAATTAAAGGCCCGTGCGAAGGAGATGCACGGAAGTAAAGTAAGAAAACAACAATTAAAAGCAGAGAAAGGAAAATGATTATGTTTACAAATGTTGCAATGATGATCATGGTCTCTATGGTAGGCGTATCTACCATCTGTGGTTGCTCTTCACTGATGCACCAGAAGTAAAAGAGACTTGCTCCCCCCATGAGGAGCCATCAATCTTAGACAAAACCCGCTTTAAATACTGCGCCTGGCGTGTTTCCGATGCGAAACAAGTCAGGCGTTTTTCGTTGCGCTGCCCTTAACCCTGCGGAGCGCCGCAGGGCACGGAGGCTTAAAATTAGAACAAGAAATTTGTTTTATTGCGCAAAAAGTAGTAAATTTGCACCAAAATCCTTAGTTTAGAAACAGAACCCACCTTAAAATAGACGATATGTTTACAGAGTTTGCCAATACTATTTTCCGTCAGGCTATAGCCGACTATCACGTCACTGACAATGTTGACGCAGAGAAGAAGAACCCTCACTATGTAGGAACCATCGAGGCTAAGCTATATGACAAGTGCTGGGTTGATGCTGTGCAGTGGCACCTTGAGGACATCATCCGCGATCCGGAGATAGACCCCGTGGAGGCGCTGGCGCTGAAGCGCAGGATAGACAAGTCTAACCAGGTGCGCACGGACATGGTGGAGGACATTGACACCTATTTCCGCGAGCGCTACAGGGACGTGACGGTGCAGAGCAACGCTACACTCAATACGGAGTCGCCGGCATGGGCCATAGACCGCCTCTCTATCCTTCAGCTGAAGATATGGCACATGCGCGAGCAGGTGGAGCGTGAAGACGCTACAGACGAGCACCGCGCCATGTGTCAGGGCAAGCTCGACGTGCTCTTGGAGCAGGAGCGCGACCTCTCGACAGCCATAGACCAGCTGCTGGCCGACATCGCCGCAGGACATAAGTATATGAAGGTCTATAGGCAGATGAAGATGTATAACGACCCGGCCACGAATCCGGTGCTCTATGGGAAAAATTAATAATGCAAAATTCAAAATTCAAAATTATTAATTCAAAATGCAGAATGCATAATTTTGAAATTTGAATTCTTAATTTTTAATTCATTAGAATGCGGGTTCTCGTAATGCGTTTCAGTGCCTTAGGCGATGTAGCGATGCTGTCGCCGGTGGTTAGGGAGTATGCACTGCAGCATGCCGAGGACAGTGTGACGGTGCTCTCAGTGCCGTTTTGCGCCCCGCTGTTCGAGGATATTGCCCCGAACGTAAGTTTCCTCGGCAGAGACGTGAAAACGCAATACAGGGGCGTTATGGGGCTTTACAGACTATTTAAGGAACTCCATGCGATGCACTTTGACCGCATCGTGGATGCCCATGACGTGCTGCGCACGAAGGTGCTGAGGCAGTTCTTCAGGCTCAGGGGCTATGAGGTGCGTGTCATTGACAAGCACCGCAGCGAGCGCCGCAGGCTGACCGCAGAGCCGGGGAAGAAGGTGCTGCGGCAACTGCCCACCAGCTTTGAGAACTATGCGGAGGCGATGGGGATTCCTGGTTTTCCGGATGTTCCGGCAGTTCCGGATGTTCCGGATGTTCCGGGTTTTCCGGTTTCTCCGGATATTCCGGATACTCCGGTTTCTCCGGGCGGAGGGCTTATTGGTGTCGCCCCGTTTGCGGCGCATGAGGGGAAGATTTATCCCACCGATAAGATGGAGAAGGTTGTGGAGCTATTGAGCCACAGCGGGCGCGTGGTGCTCTTCGGAGGAAAGGGAAAGGAAGAGGACATTATGCGCGCATGGGCGCAGAAATATAATAATGTGGAGTTAGCGAGGGATGTTATTAGTGGAGGGGCTCTTGCCGCTGAGCTGGAGCTGATGCGGGGGCTTGACGTGATGCTGTCTATGGACTCCGCCAATATGCACCTGGCGTCGCTTGTTGGGACGCGCGTGGTGAGCGTCTGGGGTGCCACACATCCGTATGCCGGTTTCCTCGGTTGGGGACAGCGTATGGAGGACTGCGTGCAGAAGGACCTGCCCTGCCGCCCGTGCTCCATATATGGCAGCAAACCCTGCCGATACGGAGACTTCCGATGCCTGAACAGCATCACGCCCGAGGAGATTGTGAGGGCGGTGCTCTCAGTGATTAAGGAGTTAAGAAGTTAAGGAGTTAAGAAGTTAAGACATTTGTTCTTAATATCCGTTTTACTCCTTACAGCTCGGCCCTATGGGTCCCGCCTATGGAGAGGTTACTACTAATGTCTTAACTCCTTAACTCCTTAACTCCAGTAGCGGAGCTAAAATTACTTCACCACGATATTGATAATCTTCTTTGGCACGACGATGGTCTTTATGATCTGCTTGCCGTCGGTGTATTTTGCCGTGCGCTCGTCGGCGAGAGCCTGCTGCTCCACCTGTTCCTTGGTGGCGTCGGCGGGCACCTGCATGGTGAAGCGCGTCTTGCCGCAGAACTGCACCGGCATGGTGATCTCGCTGTCCTTCATCTTCTCATCGTCCCATGTGGGCCACTGTGCGTCGCATACGGTGCCTTCGTTGCCCAGCTGGTGCCACAGCTCCTCGGCTATGAACGGTGCGAACGGCGCTATGAGCACCACGAGCTGACGGAGCACCTCACGGCTGCGGCACTGCTGCAGCTCGCTCACGGCAATCATAAAGGCCGAGATGGAGGTGTTGTAGGAGAACTGCTCGATGTCCTGCGTCACCTTCTTGATGAGCTTGTGGAGCGACTTCTCCTGCTCTGCCGTAGGCTTCACATCCTCGGGCAGGAAGTTGCCCTCGCGGTCGTAGAACAGTCCCCAGAACTTCTTCAGGAAGCGGTGGCAGCCGTCGATGCCGTTGGTATCCCAAGGCTTTGACTGCTCCACAGGGCCGAGGAACATCTCATAGAGACGCAGCGTGTCGGCGCCGTACTTCTCCACAATCATGTCGGGGTTCACCACGTTGAACATAGACTTGGACATCTTCTCCACGGCCCAGCCGCAGATATATTTACCGTCATCGCTGAGGATAAACTCAGCATCGTTGTATTCCGGCCTCCACTGCTTGAAGGCTTCAATGTCGAGGACGTCACCAGAGACGATATTCACATCCACATGGATAGGTGTCACATCATACTGATCCTTCTTGTCGAACGATACGAAGGTGTTGGTGTCCTTCACTCTATATACGAAGTTAGAGCGGCCTTGTATCATGCCCTGATTGATGAGTTTCTGGAACGGCTC
>DEKQ01000020.1:170-355 GCA_002353975.1 Prevotellaceae bacterium UBA2718 | reverse complement strand
TCGAAGAGGAACTTGTTCCAGAAGCGTGAGTAGATAAGGTGGCCTGTGGCGTGCTCGCTGCCACCCACGTAGAGGTCCACGTTCTGCCAGTACTGGTCGGCCTCGGGGCTTACGAGGGCCTTGTCGTTGTGCGGGTCCATATAGCGCAGGTAGTAGGCGCTGGAGCCGGCAAAGCCCGGCATGGT
>DEKQ01000020.1:0-134 GCA_002353975.1 Prevotellaceae bacterium UBA2718 | reverse complement strand
AAGACGGTCTTGTTGTCTATCTTAGAGTTCTCCACTATCTTCTTGTTCTCCTCGTCCCACGCCCATACGGTAGCGTTGCCCAGCGGCGGCTCACCCGTCTCTGTGGGCAGGAACTTATCCACCTGCGGCAGCTC
>DEKQ01000074.1 GCA_002353975.1 Prevotellaceae bacterium UBA2718 | reverse complement strand
GCGAGTTTGACCCCCGAGGGCAAGCGACGCTGACCCCAGCGAGCAAAAATACATTGACCCCTTACGGCAAAATAAAAATGACCCCTGAAAACGATTGCTTTTCAGGGGTCTTTTTGTAGTTTTGGAGACCGTCCTGACCGGCGGACTAACTCAAAACTTACATTTCACATGACAAAATTAAAGAATTTATTCCGATGTTACGCAATGGGAATGGGAATAAAAAGCATCTCCTGTGCTTTTCATATCTCCCGTAACACGGTGCGCAAGTATGTGCGCAAGTTTCAAGAAAGCGGCCTTACTCTGGATCAGGTACTGGCCATGTCCGAGGACAAGCTCCAGGACCTGTTCTTTGACAATCGTAACCGCAGTCGCAAGCCCACTCGGCGGATGGAAGAGCTGGAAGCCCTTGTTCCAGACTACGTGAAGCGTCTCAGTCAGAAAGGCGTGACCGTCAAGTCCCTTCATGACGAGTACCTAAAGGAACACCCAGACGGCTATTTGTATTCCAACTTCAAGCGTGCAGTCAGACGCTACAGGTATCAGGCCAGGGCCGCGGGCCATGTCGAGCATATGGCAGGTGACCAGATGTACGTCGACTATGCAGGTGACAAGCTGGAGATAGTGGACGCAGAGACAGGTGAGGTGCGCAGTGTGGAGGTTTTTGTGGCCATCCTGCCATGCAGCCATTATACCTACTGCGAGGCTGTCTGGTCACAGAGGAAGGAGGACCTGATTGCCGCCTGTGAGAATGCCCTCCATTTCTTTGGCGGGGTGCCGATGGCCATTGTCCCGGACAATCTGAAGTCGGCCGTCACACGCAGCGACCGTAACGAACCGATTATCAACGAGGAGTTTGCCGCCTTTGCCGAATTCTATGACATGGCCGTATTCCCTGCCAGAGTGCGCCGTCCTAAGGACAAAGCCTTGGTGGAGAACGCCGTGAAGCTGATGTACCGCTCTGTCTATGTCGACATTGAGGGAATGGTCTTCCATGACCTCGCATCCCTGAATGCTGCAATCAGCAAATCGCTGGAAGCATTTAACGGCCGCAGACTTAGCGGCAGAAAGCAGTCGCGTCGCGAGCTGTTTGACGAGGTGGAGAAGGGCTTTCTACAGCCTCTGCCTACCGTCCGTTACCAGATGAAGGCCCGGAAGACGGCTACGGTGCTCGGCAACAGCTATGTGATGCTGAACAAGCACCACTACAGCGTCCCGACGGATTACATCGGCAAGCGTGTGGACATCATCTACGATGCAGACACACTGGAGATCTTCCACGGTCTGAAACTTGTCACAGTCCATCACCGTGATGATACGCCCTACGGCTACACCCAGAAGGAGTCGCACAATCTGCCAGGACGGCATGGCTCCTACGAGAAAGACCTTGAGGAAATCTATGAGCGGGCAGGTTCCATAGACAACATCCTGCTTGCCTATCTCAAAGATGTGGCTGCGCAGAAGAAGTACCTCCCGCAGGCCTTCCGTACATGCAGGGGAATCATGTCCCTGGAGAAGAAGTACTCCCTGGCACGGCTTGTAGCAGCGTGTGCCTGTGCTTCAGAGGCACGGCTCTATAGCTACAACGAGGTCAAAGGCATACTGGAGCGTGGTGACGACGTGGACTTCATGCCGTCAGATGATGAACCGGCAGGAACCTCTCAGAATCCCCAGCCCGTACGCCACAAGAATATACGCGGGAAGGAGTACTACTCAACATCCGTCAACAACAAAAAGGACAACAGCAATGGAAACAAACAATAAGACTGCCCCTATCGTACAGGAGAAAGACCGCAATCAGGTGTCGCTAGACCTGATGCACCGCATGAAGCTCCATGGAATGGCCGCTGCCTTCACTGAGAGCATGACATCAACAATAGCCGAAAGCATGACGCCTGACGGATTCCTGTCATGGCTGCTTGCCCGTGAATGGGACTACCGCTCGGCTGCCGCCATAGAGCGGCTCATCCGTGGTGCCGCCTTCCGGTACAAGGCCTATCCAGAGGAGATTGACTATGACATCAGCAGAGGACTTAACCGTAACCAGATGGAGCGGCTCCTCTCGCTTGACTTCGTGCGTCAGGGGCAGAACCTCTTCATCACAGGCTCTTCCGGAACAGGCAAGAGCTTCCTCTCAACCGCCATCGGCTATCAGGCCTGTAAGAACGGAGTCCGTACTCTCTATGCCAACACCTCGAAGCTGCTGGGCATGCTGAAGGTGGCAAAGGCCAAGGGAACGATAGAGGCGGAACTGAAGAAAATCGAACGCTGCCAGCTGCTCATACTGGATGATGCGTTTCTCGTGCCCATCGACGCAAAGGAGCGCCCAATCCTGTTGGATATCATCGAAGACCGTCACGAAAGGAAGGCGATAGTCATATCCTCACAGCTGCCAGTAGCCAACTGGTACGATGCCATCGGTGACCCGACGGTGGCAGATGCAGTGCTTGACAGGATCGTACACTCATCACACAGAATCGAACTGACTGGTGAGAGCATCCGCAAGATGAATGCAAAGAAGTAACAGGGCAAAATAAAAATGACCCCGTCGGTCAGGACTTTACAGGGGTCAAAAATAAAAAGTTTTAAGGGGTCAGCGTCGCTTTGCCCTCGGGGGTCAAACTCGC
>DEKQ01000098.1:15513-18100 GCA_002353975.1 Prevotellaceae bacterium UBA2718 | reverse complement strand
GGTGTAGGTGGATGTAGGTGCATTACAACGCCATATACACTAACAAGTTACAGCGGAAATGTAGGTAAACCCGAACAAACACTTATATTTCGTCGAACTCACGTTATTTACGGTCATTCTGCGTTAATTCTCCAAATTCCGTCTTTTGTTACAGACTTTTTTCGTAACTTTGCACCGCAATTTTAAGAATGCCTTAAGTTTAATCTTTCTCTTCTCTGTCTGATTTGTAAGGATTGACGATTCATGAAATGAATAGTGGATGAGGTGGATAGTATAGGATTAAGATATGAAATTTATCAGTGTTTTTGTCAAGTGGAGTAAGATGAGCCTTGTGCTCCGCATACTCATTGGTCTTACTATTGGAGCGTTTCTCGGACTCACAGTGCCGCATTGGAACGGCATTGGGATTCTGGGAGTAGTGTTTGTCAGTGCGCTGAAGGCCATTGCCCCTGTTCTGGTCGTTACGCTTGTGGCCGCAAGTATCGCCAAGGCTGGTTCGGGCTTGGGGCCAAGATTCAGTGTCGTTATCTCGAGATATCTGCTAAGCACGTTTATCGCAGCGTTGTGTGCGGTGGTGGGTAGTTTCCTGTTTCCCGTAACGCTGCAGCTGCGCGACGTTGTTGACCAGGCTCCCCCAGGTGACCTCTCAGAGGTGTTTGTCAACCTTCTCACCAATATGGTCACCAATCCCATAGTCTCCATATCAAATGGTAACTATATCGGCATACTGTTTTGGGCCATTCTGATAGGTCTTGCACTGAAATTCGCTGCCTGTAGCGCAACGATAGAAATGGTTCAGGACTTTTCGAATTCCCTCACTTATATTGTTAATTGGATTATCCAGTTTGCTCCATTCGGCATTCTGGGCCTGGTGTTTACATCAGTATCTGAGAGTGGCATGGAGGTGTTCACCACCTATGGACACTTAGTGTTGCTGCTTGTGGGCTGTATGTTAGCCAATACGCTGATATTCAATCCGCTCATTTCATATCTGATGATTCATCGCAATCCGTACCCTCTGTTGTTCACTTGCCTGAAAGAGAGCGGTCTTCAGGCATTCTTCACCCGTTCATCGGCTGCCAACATACCGGTCAACATGAAGCTGTGTCAGAAACTTGGACTCGATGAGGATTTCTACTCTGTGAGCATTCCGCTTGGTTCTGCCATCAATATGGACGGCGCTGCCGTTACCATCACCGTGATGACCCTGGCAGTGGCACATACGGTGGGTGTTGATGTGTCTTTCGCGTCGGCTTTCTTCCTTAGCATCATCGCCACGTTGGCGGCTTGCGGTGCATCGGGTGTGGCTGGCGGGTCGCTGTTGTTGATACCACTGGCGTGTTCGTTCTTCAATATCGGCAATGATATTGCAATGCAGGCTGTGGCTGTCGGATTTATTATCGGTGTGGTACAGGACAGTGTGGAGACAGCACTAAACTCCAGCGGAGATGTGTTCTTCACCGCTACGGCAGAATACTATGACCGGATGAAATCCGGGAAACTCAGCAAGAGTGACACGTATTCAGAATAGAAGTTGCAACTAACCAGAAGAAACGAAAACATCCGAACTGATTATCGGGGTTATCATCAAGCCCTCAATCAGTTCGGGTGTTTTATTATAAGCGGCGTGGTGTTACCACTTCACTTTAGCTGATGCCATGAGCCAGAAGCCTGGTTGCTCCACGTTACCGAGGTCGTAGTAACGACGATTGGTGAGATTGTTGAGCGAAAGGGCTATCTCATATCTCGGCTTTTGCCACATCAGTTTCAGGTCAAACAATGCGTAGGGCGAGTAGGGATGTGCCACGCCGGTGGATTTGTTGTTCTCGTAGATGATGTATGACCCCATTCGTTCCTGCCATCTGAAGGCCCATGAGGCAGACAGGGCAGAGAAGATGCGGTGATCTACTGAGGCTGTTACTTTGTGGCGCAGGTATTCCATAGCGTAGTTTGACTTGTAGATAGTGATGTCGTCATATCGTGCCTGATTGATGTAGGCGTACCCTACGTGTACCTTATTTATATAATAGGACGGGTTCCATTCGCGCGGCATGATGTCGGCATTGACGTCAAATCCGCGGTTGTCGAGCCTGAAGTTGGCCGAATGATACTTGTCCTCGGCGCTATACATCACCCAGTCAATCATGTCTGTGCCGAAGTCATAGAAGGCGCTGACCTGTGCCTGTAGGCCTTTTGTGCGGTGCAGCACTCCGAGTCGCAGTGAGTTTGTCTTCTCAGGCTTGAGCCCTATATTGCCTTCCTGCGTCGGTGACTTATAGAACAGGTCCGTAAACGTAGGCATACGGAACGCCATATTCCATGAGAGCGTAATCTTCCAGGGCTTTGATGGCCTGTAGCTCATGTCTATTCCGGGATACAGTCGGAAGCGGTTATTGTAGCCGGTGTTCCTGTTTGCCATCACGCCGAGCGATGCCGTGAAGCGCTTTAGCAGGATGTTGTGCTCCAGGAAGAGGCTCAGGTCTGTGCGTCCCTTGCTCTTGGTGTAGTTCACGTCATAGTGCGGCACCTTGAACCACTCGTCCTCGCTCATTGGCGTACCGAGGTTTGTGGAGTATATTTTCTCCTT
>DEKQ01000098.1:0-15419 GCA_002353975.1 Prevotellaceae bacterium UBA2718 | reverse complement strand
TTGATTGTAACGAGCGTCTTGCCCAGGGCTACGGGTATGTTTCCCCTGACGTTGGCAAATATGCGCGCGTTGCTCTCATACTGGTTAGGGTAGGCTGCGGAATAGAATGTGTTTGCGCCATAGCGCATGGTGGAGAGTCCGAGACTCCAGTCCAGCCTGCCCTGTCCGTGTAGTTTTGATAGCGGCAACGCCCCCTGATAGAATGCGTTCGCCTTGCGAAAGTAGCTGTTTGCCGTACCTCCGTCGCTCTGCTTGTAGCCTGCAGAGATGGACTGGTGGACGGGGAATGCCATTCGCACTGCTGCTCCGAAGGTTCCGTAAGACCCTCCTTCGATGGCTGCCGAGCCACCGGGGTTCGTCTCGGGTGTGGTGACGATGTTGATTGCACCGTTGAATGCTCCGGCACCATAGACGCGTGCCGCTGCACCTTGGATGATTTCGATGCGCTGAATGTCGTCAAGCGATACGGGAAAGTCGGCGGATAGGTGTCCTGTCTGTGGATTGCTGATGTTGACACCATTCAGAAGAATAGCAATCTGGTCGAATGTTCCGCCTCCGATGGAAATGTCCGTCTGTACTCCAAAGCCCCCGCGCTGACGGACATCTACGCTGGTGGCATGTTTCAGAACGTCGTTGACTGTCTCTGCGGCAAAACCGTTGATGTCTTCTCGCGTGAGAACAGTAACCAATTTAGCGGCCTCGCCTTGCGTGAGCGGCGCTCGTGCACCTGTCACCACCACCTCATCGAGCCTCAGTTCCTGGCGGTTCAGACTGTCATCGGCTGCTGCGTTGACGATGCTGATGCCGTTGGCCTTGGCATGAGTGAGTGTGGCAACACTGAGGGTGCAGATGATCACCTCACGTCCCAAGCATGAGAACAAGGAGTAACTCTTGCGTGAGAAATGCTTGAAGCGTAATGCGAGACTGCGCAACCTGTAGGTTGTTTTTCTCATTTTGTTAATTATTTTGATGGTTAATAATATGTGTGATGCACAACATCACACACCCTAACACGGAAGTGAGGGCAATGTAAAAATATGGGCAGTGGTTGTTATATGTTTATCTCAAGCTCAACGGGACAATGGTCAGAACCAAGGATTTCGGTGTGAATGTCGGCCTTTGAGATAAGGGATTGCAATCTGTTGGAGACTATGAAGTAGTCTATGCGCCAGCCGATGTTCTTCTCACGTGCGTGGAAACGGTATGACCACCATGAGAAAGTCTGCTCTTCCGGGTGCAGATAGCGGAATGTGTCGGTGTATCCAGACTGCAGGAGTGCGGTGAATTTGCCTCGCTCCTCATCGGTGAAGCCCGGGTTGTGGTGATTGGTCTTAGGATTTTTAAGGTCTATCTCTTCGTGAGCCACGTTGAGGTCTCCGCAGAAGATGACGGGTTTCTTTGCGTCTAATGCCTGTATATATTTCAGGAAATCGTCCTCCCACTGCATTCGGTAGTCCAGCCTCCGCAGTTCGTCCTGCGAGTTTGGCACATAGACAGTGACGAGATAGAAGTCGGCGTACTCCAATGTGATTACGCGTCCTTCGTTGTCGTGCTCCGGGATGCCGATGCCGTAGTTGACGGATAACGGCGTGTGACGTGTGTAAATGGCAGTGCCTGAATAACCTTTCTTCTCGGCATAGTTCCAGTAGGACTGATAGCCCATGAAGGGAAGATCTAACTGTCCGGCCTGCATCTTCGTCTCCTGAAGACAGAAGAAGTCAGCATCCAGTGTGTTGAATACGTCGGCAAAACCCTTTTGCACACAGGCCCTGAGGCCGTTGACATTCCAAGAGATAAGTCGCATTGTTCGTGTTAGTACTGTACGGAAATGGTTCCTTTGATGATATTAGCCTGTGGATAGCCCAGCTGCTTGACTTTCTTCAGCAGTCGGCGCGCCTCGTCGATGGTGCGGTAGTTGCCCATGCGGCATTTCCATGACGGAGAATAGAAGTGCACATAGATGGGTTCGGATGGGAAATTGGATTTCATCACAGCTCCGGCAGTCTGTGCTTTTTGCTTGTCTAAGCGCGAATTGCCTCCCGAGAAGACCTGTATGCGGTAGCCCTGCGTCTTGTAGCTGTTGCGCATGACTTTCTTGCGCATATCTATTACGACGTCTTCTTTGTCGAAGTCATCGCTGACAGATGATGACGGACCGGGTGTAGCAGCATGAGACGGAAGCTTGTTCTCGTCCTGTGACGGCGTGACCGGTTCCGGTCGTTTGACTTCTTCATGTTCCGGCTTCTCGGCTTGCCGCGGCTCTTGCACGCCGTTTACAAGCACGTCAATATCTTTTGACTGCTCTACCGTAACATGACCTTGGTTGGCCTTGTCTGTGCGCAGGTCATCAAGGAAAGTCTGTGCATTGGCACTTGTGTGTGCCAATGCCAGACATAGTAGTATGATGAATGTTTTCTTCATTAGTTCCAAGCATCGATGATGCCCTTGAAGTCAGCTGCTTTGAGCGAAGCTCCACCGATGAGACCGCCGTCGATGTCGGCCTTGGCGAAGAGCTCAGGAGCGTTGCTTGCCTTGCATGAACCACCGTAAAGGATGGTTGTGTCGTCAGCAGCCTGTGCGCCGTAAACCTCTGCTACGCAAGAGCGGATGTATGCGTGTATCTCCTCAGCCTGCTCGGCAGTGGCTGTCTTGCCTGTTCCGATGGCCCAGATTGGCTCGTAAGCGATGATGATGTTCTTCCACTGCTCTGCTGTGAGGTGGAAAACTGAGCCTGCGAGCTCTGCCTTTACTACCTCGTTCTGCTTGTTAGCCTCGCGCTCAGCCAGTGACTCGCCGATGCAGAAGATGACTTTCAGGCCGTTAGCCAGTGCCAGCTCTACCTTCTCCTTGAGAATTTCAGGTGTCTCATTATAGTATTCGCGACGCTCAGAGTGGCCGAGGATAACGTATTCTGCACCTGTAGATTTTACCATCTCAGCAGATACTTCGCCTGTATAGGCACCGCTGGCCTTGTCGGCACAGTTCTCAGCAGAGAGCTTGATGCAGCTGCCCTTGATGACTTCAGCAACGCTTGCCAGGTGAATGAATGGTGTGCCGATGATGACATCGCAGTTTGGATTCTTCACTACTTCGGTCAGCTCCTTGGCAAGAGCCACACCCTCCTGCAGGTTTTTGTTCATTTTCCAGTTACCTGCTACAATTTTCTTTCTCATTGGTTTCTTGTTTTTTGTTTTGAAAAGATTTATAAGTTTGTATGAATGCTTATGCTCTGCATGCCTTATGCTGCGGCTCCACGCCCACAGACGGTCTGTAATGGCGAGTATTGTCAGCGGCAGAATGTACCACAGCAGTATGAATCCCCACGTCTCCCACTTGTCGGTCTCGTATGAATCGGTCTCGTCAAGCGTCTCTATCTTGGTGTCAGAGGTGAGTGCGGGCAGGTCATTGCTTCCCCATTTGGCTGCTACTGTACCTTCTTTCAGCAACACCAGTCCGGGGTTGCTGCGTATGATTGTCTTCAGCGTGAGGCCGTCGCAGTTCAGGAACGGATACTCTGCGCCGGTGATGTCTATCCAGTGGTCCACTGCCTTATCTTCGCTTGCGGTGAGACAGTAGAACGGTATGTTGTGCTGCGTGGCGTAATCGTAGATGGTATTTACGGTGCCGAAGTTCGTGTCGTCAGCCGTCGTGATGTCATGCGCCACAAGGAGGAACGTGTAGCCGGGCTTTGAAAGAACCGCATCGGTATAGTCCTCGCCCTCGCTGTCCTGCAGGTAGAAGTCGTGGATGGGAGGCTCATATCCGGCTTTTATCAGCTTGGATTTTGAGTCAACGAAGGTCCATGTGGAGTCAGGGTAGTTCTCAAGCGAGAACTCTTCCTGCTTCCCATCCTTCTCCATGATGAAGGTCGTCTCATAGACAGGCGCTTCAGCACCCTCCGGTATCTCCATCCCTTCGGCTATATTGGCGCCGATATGGTAAGGGCGATAGTCGAAAACCGGCAGATGATAGATGCAGTGCAGCGCCAGTGCGATGAAGAACAGCACCGAGTAGTGGAATACAATCCACTGTCGGCTCAGGCCTATAATGCGCGGCATCTTCTTGGGCCAGCAGGCAACGATTGCGGCGCAGGCGAGCAATACGATGTTCTTTGCCAGCGTCTGTCCGTTGGTCAGCTTTATGGCGTCGCCGAAACATCCGCAGTCTTCCACGGGATTCTCAAAGTAAATCCACACGGTGAGGCACGTCATGACAAGCATGAAGGCAAGCGAGAGTTTGGATACCACGCGGCGGTTGATGGCAAAGAGCAGCTGTATGCCAATCATACATTCAAACAGAGCCATCAGCACGGCGCCGCAGAGGAATACCCACGTGGGGAAAATGCCGTCAAAGCCCATCGCGACAGCATAGTCCTCCAGCTTGTATTGTGTGCCCAGAGGGTCAACTGTCTTGACAAATCCTGACAGGATAAAGGTGCATCCTAACAGTAGGCGAGATATGTTTACTATGACTGTCTTCAGCATTTCTCAATCTTTAGTTTGATGACAGCGAAGGTAGAATAGTTGATAATATCCATTATATTAGAGTCAATCCCCTCGCTGACGGTCGTCACTCCGTTCTTGTCTTCTATCTCTTTGATGCGCTCCAGCTTGGTGAGGATGATGTCTGTATATGAACTCACGCGCATATCCCTCCAAGCCTCTCCGTAGTCGTGGTTCTTCTTGCGCATCAGCTCCAGGCATGATTTTGCGTGTGCGTCATAGAGTGCCATTGCCTCATCGTTGGTCATATCGACCTTGTCGGCATAGCCTTTCTCCAGTTGTATCAGTCCTACGATACCATAGTTGATGAGCGCCATGAACTCGGGCAATATCCCTTCGCCCACGAGTGATTTCCCAGTCACCTCCAGCGTGCGTATGCGCTTGGCCTTGATAAAGAGCTGGTCAGTGAGCGACGACGGGCGCAACATGCGCCACGACGGCTTATAGTCATAGAGTTTCTTTGAGAATATGTCGCGACACAGGTCAATGGCCTGGCCAAATTGTTCGTCGGTGTTTGGTGTCATGGGGCGTTTGGTATCGGGTTTATAAGTTATGAATGTCGCTAAGTCATTAGCGTATATCGCGTGCAAAATTAATAAAAATATGGCACATTGCGACACTTTTAGCCGCTTTTCTTTTGCTGAGTGCAAAAAAAACCGTAATTTTGCAGCCGCTAATTAGCAAAATGCAGCAATTAGTATTAGGTAGAAGAAAACCCTAACGAAAAAACTTTAATTATGTATTACATCAAAAAGACAATGGAGATAGCCGGCTGTCATCAGCTGACGCTATCCTACGACAACAAGTGTGAGAACCTGCACGGCCACAACTGGATGGTGGCAGTGTATTGTAAAAGCAAAGAGTTGAATGCCGATGGCATGGTAGTGGATTTTGTCAAGATTAAGGACAAGATACACGGATACCTTGACCACGGTAACTTTAACGAGCTGTTGCACTTTAATCCTACGGCAGAGAATATCGCAAGATGGATATGCGACCAGATACCTCATTGCTATCGCGTTGAGGTAATGGAGTCATCGCATAATACTGCTGTCTATGAAAAGGATGAAGATTGAATGCCTTCCCGCTTTCCCTTGAAGGCGTTACCCTGAACGGACGGGAGCAACAGTGAAATGATAAAAGTCAACGAGATATTCTATTCCCTGCAAGGCGAGGGATTCTATACCGGCACGCCTGCTGTGTTCTTGCGACTCAGCGGGTGTAACCTGGCGTGTTCCTTCTGCGATACTCAGCACCAGGATGGAGTCAACATGACCGATGAGGACATTGTGAAGGAGGTACGGAAGTACCCTGCCCGGCATATTGTCATCACCGGTGGCGAGCCGACGTTGCAGCTTACGGCAAGCCTGACTCAGGCACTCAAACGTGCCGGCTTCTTTATCCAGATAGAGACAAACGGCTCGATAGCACTGCCCGAGGGCTGCGAGATAGACTGGATAACGTGCTCACCCAAGACAAAGCCGATAAGAATACAGCGCATAGATGAGCTCAAGGTGCTTTATCCGCGTCAGGATATGGAGTCCTGTGAGGGCATCGTGGCAAAGGAATACCGCTTGCAACCTATAGACTGCGGCGACGCAGAGACTAACAGAGAGAACGTAAAGGAAACGATAAGCTACATATTAAATAACCCCAAATGGCATCTATCATTACAGACACACAAGATACTGAACGTAAGATAAGCGAAGAACAACTGAAGGAAGCAATCCGTACCATCTTGCTATACATCGGAGAAGACCCGAGCCGAGAGGGCCTCCGCAATACGCCTGACCGCATTCTGCGTATGTATGACGAGATATTCCGTGGTTACGACGCAAAGAGAAAGCCGCGCATCACCACGTTTACCAATAGCGCTCACAGCGAGGAAATGGTCTTTGACTGTGGTGATTTCTACTCCATGTGCGAGCACCACATGCTGCCTTTCTTCGGACAATACTATCTGGCATACATACCCAGTGCGGAGGGTCGCATTCTGGGCATCTCCAAGGTGTCGCGCGTAGTGGGCTATTGTGCCGCCCGTCTGCAGTTGCAGGAACGCCTGTGCAGGGAGATTGTCGAGATGCTGGAAGAAGCATTGAAGGGCACGGCACAGGGCTTTGCCATCGTGATGAAGGGCCGCCACATGTGCAAATCCATGCGCGGCACGCGCAATAAGGGCGAGATGTCGGTGGCTTACTTCACAGGTTGCTTTAAGAAGAAGGCCCAGCTGCGTAACGAATTCTACAACTTCATCAATACCGCAAGACTATAGAAATGAATTCCGAAGGCGGTAACTTTGTTTAAAAATAGTCATTTTGTAAAATCGGGTGTCAGCACTTTTTCAGGCTCTGAATACCAGTACGGCATAGTAGGCAATGACCAGCAGCACCATAATCAGGCCTTCAAAGCGCGTCAGCGTGAAGCGTGTCTTGCCGAAGCGGCACAGCACCCACATCAGAACAGACGAGCCCAGCAGCGTGTAGATGTCGAACGGAGTAATGTTGCCTACGCCCAATGGGGTTATCGTAGCCGATGTGCCGAGCACAAAGAATACGTTGAAGACTACACTGCCCACGATATTTCCCACAGCCATTGCCGTGTCGCCCTTCTTTGCAGCTATTACTGAGGCTGCCAATTCAGGCGCTGACGTGCCGGCACTGACGATGGTCAGTGCTATGATAGAGTCGCTGATGCCTATCACGGATGCTATTCCTGAGGCACCGTCAACCAGCCAGTCGCCACCAAAGACAAGCACTGCAAGCCCTACCACCACGAGTGCGGTGCTCTTCCATAGCCCTTTGCCCGATTTTGTCTGGCTGATTTCTGTGCCTTCGCTTGTTGCCGTCTGCTGCGCAACTCCCTGTTGTTTGCTTGCATTGTTGGCTATGCTCATGGTGTAGGACATAAAGATGGCAAACATACAGAGCATCAGCAGTCCGTCGGTTCGGCTGATGTTGTCTGCCGTCGCGTTGTCAGGGTCCAGTAATGTGTCGTACATTGTTATTGCGACAACTACGTTGGCAAGCACCATGAACGGTATATCATAGCGTATATTGGCCCGTTCAGCCTGAATGGGACGCACTAAGGCGGTGAGGCCTATGATGCCGAGAATGTTGAAAATGTTGCTTCCGACGACGTTGCCTATAGCCATATCGTTGTTTCCGTTGATGGCAGAGACAACGCTGACGACAAATTCAGGTGCCGAGCTGCCTACGGCAACAATGGTCAGACCAACTACTATGGTTGGAATGCCGTACATCTCTGCTATGTTGGCAGCACCGTCCGTCAGCCAGTCTGCGCCCTTTATGACGCAGACCAGACCGACGAAGAATAGTATTGTAGGGATTATAACACTCATGGATTGCAGTGCTATCAGATATTATACTTTATGTGTGTGACTTTAGAACTGCTTGAAGAAGTCGTTGCCCTTGTCATCAACGAGTATGAAAGCTGGGAAGTCCTTCACCTGAATCTTCCATATAGCCTCCATTCCGAGCTCCGGATACTCCACACACTCAATGCTCTTGATGTTGCTTGATGACAGGTATGCAGCGGGTCCGCCGATAGAACCGAGGTAGAAGCCACCGTGCTTCTTGCAGGCATCAGTCACTACCTGCGTGCGATTGCCCTTGGCTATCATTACGAGTGAGCCGCCATGGTCCTGGAATTCATCTGTATATGGGTCCATACGGTTGGCTGTCGTCGGTCCCATAGAGCCGCACGGCATACCTTCCGGAGTCTTTGCTGGGCCTGCATAGAGCACCGGGTGGTCCTTGAAGTACTGCGGCATACCCTCGCCGGCGTCCAGACGAGCCTTGATCTTAGCATGTGCTATGTCGCGTGCCACAATGATTGTGCCGTTGAGGCTCACGCGGGTAGATACAGGATACTTGGAGAGCTCCTTGCAAACATCAGCTATCGGCTGGTCTAGGTTGATTGAGATGGCATCGCCCTCACCTGCCTGACGCAGAGCCTCGGGTATCAACTCGTATGGTTTGTCGTCCATCTTCTCGATGAAGATGCCGTCCTTGGTAATCTTTGCCTTAATGTTGCGGTCGGCAGAGCATGACACTCCCAGTCCGATGGGGCATGATGCGCCGTGACGAGGCAGGCGTATTACGCGGACATCGTGGGCGAATGCCGTGCCTCCGAACTGTGCGCCGAAGCCGATTTTCTTTGCTTCCTCAAGCAGTTGCTTCTCCAGTTCGATGTCGCGGAATGCGCGTCCGGTCTCGTCGCCGGTTGTCGGCAGACTGTCATAATACTTGGTTGAGGCGAGCTTTACAGTGAGAAGGTTCTTCTCTGCTGATGTGCCGCCGATGACGAATGCGATGTGGTATGGAGGACAGGCAGCCGTACCGAGGCTCTTCATCTTCTCCACGAGGAACGGAACAAGCGTGCCGGGGTTCTGTATCCTGGCCTTTGTCTCCTGGTAGAGGTAGGTCTTGTTTGCCGAACCGCCGCCTTTCACCACGCAGAGGAAACGGTACTCCATGCCCTCAGTAGCCTCAATGTCTATCTGTGCAGGGAGGTTGCACTTTGTGTTTACCTCGTTATACATGTCCAGCGGAGCATTCTGCGAGTAGCGCAGGTTGTCCTGAGTGTAGGTGTTATACACACCCTTGGCCAGGTATTCCTCATCCTCAAAGCCGGTCCACACCTGCTGTCCCTTCTCTCCGTGAATGATGGCTGTGCCGGTATCTTGGCAGAAAGGCAGCTGTCCCTTGCAGGCTACCTCGGCGTTGCGAAGCATGGTGAGGGCCACAAACTTATCGTTGTCCGACGCCTCGGGGGAGTTCAGTATCGCCGCAACCTTCTCGTTGTGCTCGCGACGCAGCATGAAGTTGACGTCGTGGAAGGCCTGTGTGGTCAGAAGCTCAAGGGCTTCCTTTGATACTTTCAGGATGGGATGTCCCTCAAACTCACTCATTGACACGCCCTCTTTGGATATGAGGCGGTATTCTGTTTTGTCTTCGCCAAGCTGAAACATTGGCGCATAAAAGAAAGGTACGTTTGCCATAATGTTGTTGTATTATCAGTGTTTTTACGTGTTATATTATTTGTATGCGGGGAATATGTCGTCGAGCGTAAGCCTCTTTACTGGTGCGAACTGCTCCAGAGCCTTGATGTCCATCTCTGACTCTTTGCCAAGGATGCAGTATCTGCGGGGCTTACCCTTGATGTTCTCTTCTTCAAACTTCACTACATCCTGCAGTGTCAGCGTGGGCAGCTTCTGCCATACTAACTGATTTACGTCGCAATCCAGTCCGAGTAGCTGCGCTGTCAGGTATTTTCCTATCACTCCGGCCTTCGTCGTACGTGCTGCCGCCAGCGTCTTCATCAGGCTCTGCTTTGATGTGGCGAAGAGTTGCTCAGACTGTGGAAGCGTGTCTGTAATGTGCCTGAAGGTGTTGATGCAGTCCATCAGCTTGTCATTTTGCGACATGATAGTCTCGCGATAGTAGTTCTTTTCCTCCTTGCGTGCAGGGCATACGTAGCTTGCACGGGCGCTGTATGCCAGTGCACGGGTCTCGCGCAGCTCCTGGAACACGATGCCATTCATTGAGCCGCCGAAGTATTCATTGAACATCAGCGCCTTGATTGTAGTGTCTATTGACCAGGGCTGAGCCTGATATGTCAGTGCGCTCATGTTGAGATTCTTCGCATCGTAGGGCGCGATAAGCACCTCATTGCTTGTCGTCTCAATCATTTCGTAAGGCTTGTTCTGCGGCACTGCGGCAAGTTTCTTCGGCGTTTTGTGATACTTTGCCAGCTCTTTGCAGATGTCATTAAGACTTGCAGGTCCCCAGTAGAGTATCGTGTGCTCATAGTTCTTCAGTCCGTGTATGAGGTCGGTGAAATGCTCAGGGTCGGCTTCGCGCAGCTGGGCTGGAGTGTATGAGCGGCTGACTGGTGAGTTCTCACCATAGCTGGCGTAGCTCTGTAGCGCGCTGAAACATGCGCTTTGGTTGTTGCGCACCTCTGAGCGGGCCTTCAGCAGTTGGTCCACATACTTCTTATATATTGCCGTGTCGCTCTTCACATTGTCCAGATAACGGTCCATCATCTGCACTGCCTGCGGCAGATACTCCTGCAGGCCGCTGACGGAAATGCTGATTGTCTTGCCGCCTACACCGAGGCTGTAGCTGCATGCTATGTCATAGAAGTCGCGCTTTATCTGCTCTACGCTCTCTGTGTTTGTGCCGAGAAGGTCAAAATAGCTCTCTGCGATGTTGTAGGCCTCGTCGGCTTCAGAACCAAATTCAAAGCGATATGTCAGGCTGAAACGCTCATCCTGAGTGTTCTGCTTGTAGATTACGGGCAGTCCGGACTTGGTTTTGCCAAATGACAAATCCTTTTTGAAATCCACAAACTGCGGCTGTATGTCCTCAACGGACATCTTTCCGAACTCCTTTATGAACTCTGACTGCAGGTCGCGGTTGCTTGGTATGGCCGTGATTGCAGGCTTGTCAATCTTCACTATCGTTGTGTCCTCGCCCTTGAGCTTATAGACACACACGAAGCCGTCGCCCAGATTCTCGTTGGCCCACTTTACTATGTCGGCCTTCTTGATCTTCGCCATACGGTCCAAGGCTTCCACTTCCTGTTTCCAGGGTATGTCGTTTATGAAGCAATCCACCATCGTGCTTACCCTTGACTTGTTGTTGTCCAGGCTGTTCAGAAGGCCAAGCTTGAAGTTGCTGAGGATGCTCGGCATCAGTTTCTCGTCAAATTCTCCGCGCTTTACCTTCTCTAACTGCTCCAGAAGCAGGGCCTTCACCTCGTCAAGAGTCTGACCTTGGTTAGGCGTTCCTCGCATCACGTAGATGCCATAGTCCTTCAATCCCCATGGTCCGCTGGATGCTGACAGCACCTTCTGGCTCTGGTTCAGGTTCAGGTCTATCAGGCCAACCTTGCCGTTGCACAGTATCATATCCATCATTGTCAGCGTGTCGTTAGTCAGACTTGCCGCTCCCGGCGTGCGCCAACCCATGATGATGCTCTCTATTTCCTGTCCCATCACCGTGGTATCCTTTTCGGCTGTCAATGGTGCAAGGGCAGGGAATGACGGCGGAGTCACGTCGTTTCCCTTCTCCCACTGGCCGAAATACTTTTCTATGATGGCTATTGTCTTGTCAGGATCCAGGTCGCCCGCCATGCAGATAGCCACATTGTTCGGGCGATAATACTTGTTATAGTAGTTACGGATGTTCACCTGTGAGGGGTTCTTCAGGTGCTCCTGCGTGCCAATGGTGGTCTGTGTGCCGTAAGGGTGAGTGGGGAAGAGTGCGCGTGTCAGCGCTTCGATGCTCTTTCGGTTATCCTTCGTCATGGAGATATTCTTCTCCTCATACACTGCCTCCAACTCTGTATGGAAACCGCGCATCACCATGTGCTGGAACCTGTCAGCGTTCACCATCGCCCAGCGCTCTATCTCGTTCGACGGGATATTCTCCACATACACCGTCTGATCGTAGGATGTATATGCGTTGGTGCCGCTGCTTCCTATCTGCGACATCATCTTGTCGTACTCGTTCGGGATGAAGTATTGCGCCGCAATCTGAGATACGGAGTCTATCTCATGATACTTCGCGGCGCGGGCTTCATTGTCCGTCAGCTGGCGATACTCCTCATATAGCTGCGAGATTTTATCCAGCAAAGGCTTCTCAGCCTCATAGTTCGTGGTGCCGAAGTGCGGCGTACCCTTAAACATCAGATGCTCCAGATAGTGCGCCAGACCTGTCGTCTCGGCAGGGTCATTGCGCGATCCGGTCTTCACGGCAATGTGTGCGGTGATGCGTGGAGTCTCTTTATTCACGCTCAGATAGACCTTCAGTCCGTTTTTCAGGGTGTAGATACGTGCCTGCATGGGGTCATTGGCAACCTCTTCGTAGGCGTATTGTGTTGTCTCGGCTGCCATTTTGGCTGTGCAACACAGCAGGCAGAAAATGGTTTTTAGTATGTGTTTCATCAATTTTCTTTAATTTTCTATTTTTGATACGAAATCCTTAAACTGCTCCTCGCTGACATCTCCCAGGTCATATTCACGCTCTGCGTCGCGGCATATCAGTGCCAGCCACTTGTGGCGGGCCTGCTCCATCTCGGCTTCATTGCTGCTGAAGCCCTTCCATTGTTCGTAACTCTCGTAGATGTCGGCAAAGCGATTCTCCAGTCCCTCAATGTCCACGATGTCCCCGTTCAGGATGTCTTCCTTCATCTGTTCAAGTGCATCGGTGGGTGTCAGCAGGCCAAGCATGTCTGTCCAGCTGCTTCCGTACTCGCTGTTGCCATACATCTTCAGCGCCAGTTTATAGTATTCCAGACCGTGTTGCAGCGCCGAAGCGGTGATGTCGAAGCCCTTGCCGTGATAGACCTCTCGGTTCTTTCCCTGTTCTTCCTGCAGTTGTTCCAGATACTTTATGCCTGCCTTCACACGTTCCATGACGTAAGGTGACAGCCAGTCGAAGGTGAGAAGCGAGATTCTTCCATTTGCCGGTCGCTTGTCGCGCTTAGGCCATTTCGTCACGTCGCGGTATGTTCCGACTGTGCAAAGGTTTCTTCCTGGCACCACATTCGTCTTCCGTCCCTCGCCGATGACGTATGAGAAAGGCAGCATCCCCGTGTCGGGATGCGTCTGTATCTTGCCCATAGCCATCGAGAAAGCGCCTATGCGTGCCGGCCACAGTATGTGTGCGCCGCTGGCTGTCTTTGCTCCGCGCTCCATCGTACCCCAGTGTATCGGTCCCATCTTGTAGGCGTGGTTGGAGAAATTAGTGTTCGAGCCGGCGTTATAGAATGAGTATGTGCCACCTATGAGCAGTGTGCTCTTGTGGTGACTCACGCTGAATGGGCCGCACAGAGCCGCGCAGGCCTCGCCGTTGTCCATGTGTGAGTTGGCAAAGAAGATAGAGTTTTCAGACGTAAAGCCTCGTCCCACGTGGCAAGCCTCGCCCACGAAGGTGTCGTAAAGCTTCGCGCCGTCCACGATTGTGGCTCCTGCCTGGGCTATCACGTTCTCCAATATCACGTCGTCACCCACATAGATGGCGGCGTCTGGAGTTGATGACAGGGTGCAGTCGATGAGCCTTGATGCTCCACAGAGCTCACATCCATCGCCCACAACGACGTTTGTCATCTCGCGGCAGTCCTGGATTGTCACGCCGTCGCCAATGGTGGTGCACGACGGCACGGTCCGTTCGATATAGTGCGTTACCATGCTGCGAAGTTTCTCAAACAAGTTTTTGTCTTCGGAAGCACACACCATCAGGGCGGCAACCTGCGACGACAGGCGGCTGAAGAGGATGATATTTCCGTCTCCTGCCTCGTTAAGCACGCTGATTGTCACGCCCTCTCCATAGCTTGCGCCGTCGGTGGTGCGGATAATACCCACGTTCTCTATGCGGGTGTTGGCGCCTATGTGCACCTCGCCCTCAAAACTTACGTTCCGCAGGTCATCGGTGTCAAACTCCTGAGATACGAACACTAAAGTCCAGTCGGTGCTGCGACAGTTGCGCTCTTCCAGGATGTCAATCTCTTCTAATGTTAAATTTCTATACTCCATTATTGTGCTATTAGGTTATGACGGGGTTTGATACAAGAAATCATTGTAGGGATATTTCTGTACGTGCAGTTCTCTGACGCGTTTGTATAGGGTGTCTCTCAGCTCCTCGATGTTCTCCTTTTCTTTTGCCGAGATAAAGATACAGCTGAGTTTGTCGCCTCCTATTTTCGCCATCCACGTGCGCTTCAGGTCCTCCAGCGGCACTTCGTTCTTCTTCACCGGAGTCAGGTCATCGGCGTCTTTCTCGTCCCATGTGTATGCGTCGATTTTATTGAACACTATCAGTGTGGGCTTCTCTCCGCATCCCAGGTCGGCCAATGTCTGCTCCACCACCTTGATTTGTTCCTCAAAGTCGGGGTGCGATATATCGACTACGTGCACCAACAGGTCAGCCTCACGCGTCTCGTCGAGGGTTGATTTGAATGACTCCACAAGGTCTGTGGGCAACTTTCGGATAAATCCGACCGTATCGGCCAGCAGGAATGGCAGGTTGTCTATCACCACCTTCCTCACCGTTGTGTCCAGAGTGGCAAAGAGTTTGTTCTCTGCGAACACCTCACTCTTGGCCAGCATGTTCATGATTGTCGATTTCCCGACGTTCGTATATCCCACGAGTGCGGCCCTTATCAGCCGGCCTCTGTTCTTGCGCTGCGTGGATTTCTGCTTGTCGATTTCCTTCAATCTCTCCTTCAGCAGCGACATACGATTAAGGATTATACGGCGGTCCATCTCCAACTGCGTCTCACCAGGTCCGCGCAGTCCCACGGTTCCTTTGCCGCCGCCGCCACCTGAGCCGCCTCCCTGGCGCTCCAAGTGCGTCCACAACCGCTGCAGGCGCGGCAGCATATACCTGTATTGGGCCAGTTCTACCTGTGTTTTAGCGTTGGCCGTCTGGGCGCGCATGGCAAAGATGTCCAGTATCAGGCTCGTGCGGTCCAGGATTTTCACCTTCAGCACCTGCTCTATGTTGCGCATCTGTTTTGCCGACAGCTCATCGTCAAATATCACCATGCCCACGCGCTGAGGCCCTTCGCCCTCCTCGGGATAGTGCAGCTCTTCCTGCCATGCCTCCCATGCATCGTCTTGCGTCTTGATATATTCGGCAATTTCTTCCAGTTTGCCTTTGCCGACATACGTCACACTCGACGGTCCGCCGACGCGTTGCGTGAACCGGCGCAGCGTAATGGCTCCCGCCGTCTCGGCCAGAAACTCCAGTTCGTCAAGGTATTCCTTCGTCTTCGCCTCGTCCTGGTCAGGGGTTATGAGGCCCACCAGCACTGCGGTTTCGGTACTTGCTTCTGATATAACAAATTCTTTCATCTATTCTATATAACAAAGCTGTTATTTCACTGCTT
>DEKQ01000138.1:900-6162 GCA_002353975.1 Prevotellaceae bacterium UBA2718 | reverse complement strand
GAGCAGACTCAGGTGGGACTCTTCGAGGCGGGCATCAGTCAGCTGGGCGAGATGGAGGCGTTGCACGATATCATCCAGCCCACCATCGGTGTGCTGACGTCCATCGGTGCTCCCCATCAGGAGAACTTCCGCTCGCTGGAGGAGAAATGTATGGAGAAGCTGAAGCTGTTTCACGATGCGAAGGTTCTCATCTATAATGCCGATGACGATCTGGTGAGCCGTTGCATCCGCCGTTCTGGTTTCAAGGGCCAGAAGATTGGGTGGCATCGCGACGAGTTGTTGCCTACCTATCAGTTGCCCTTCTATGACGAGGCCTCCATTGAGTGCTCTTTGGCAGTGGCTGCTACCGCACGCTATTTAGGCGTATCCCAGGAGCAGCTCGCTGACCGTATGGCACGACTGGAGCCTGTAGCAATGCGTCTGGAGGTGAAAGAGGGACAGCATGGATGTACGCTCATCAACGACTCATATAACTCAGATATCAACTCGCTCGATATCGCCCTCGACTTTGTGCAGCGAAGGGAAGAGCGCGAAGAGCGGAAAAAGCATACCCAATGTACGCTGATACTCAGTGACATCTACCAGAGCGGCAAGAGCGATGCGGAGCTTTATGGTGAGGTGGACAAGCTGTGCACAACGCGTGGCATCACCAAACTGATAGGTATCGGACCGCACATGATGGCCCAGGCCGGTGTATTCCATCTGCCCTCGACGGAATTCTTCACTACGACAGAGGACTTCCTGCAAAGCGATACCTTCCGCCAGTTGCAGAACGAGGTGGTGATTATCAAAGGCTCGCGCTCCTTCGGTTTCGACAGGATTACCGAGCAGTTGGAACAGAAAGTCCACGAGACCATTCTGGAGGTGAACCTCAACGCATTAGTCGACAACCTGAACTACTATCGCTCGTTCCTGAAGCCGGAAACGAAACTGGTTTGCATGGTCAAGGCCGATGCCTATGGAGCCGGCGCGGTGGAAGTGTCGAAGACACTGCAGGACCATCGGGTGGACTATCTGGCTGTAGCGGTGGCTGACGAGGGCGTGACGTTGCGCCGCAACGGCATTACGCAGAACATCATGATCATGAATCCTGAGATGACGGCTTTCAAGACGATGTTCGACTATGACTTGGAGCCGGAGGTGTACTCGTTCCGCCTGATGGATGCGCTCATCCATGCTGCCGAGAAACAGGGTATCACGGGATGGCCGGTACACATCAAACTGGATACGGGCATGCACCGTTTAGGCTTTGACCCTGAGCGGGATATGGACGAGCTGATACGCAGACTGAAGGCGCAGAATGCCATCATACCGCGTTCGGTATTCAGCCACTTCGTAGGCTCCGATAGTGACGACTTCGACCGCTTCTCTGCCATGCAGTTCGAGAAGTTCGACCGTGCCAGCCGCCAGTTGCAGGCAGCCTTTGACCATAAGATACTCCGGCATATCGACAATTCTGCGGGCATTGAGCACTTCCCTGAGCGGCAGCTGGATATGTGTCGGCTGGGCTTAGGACTCTATGGCATAGACCCGCGCGACAACCGCATGCTGGCCAATGTGTCGACTCTGAAGACCACTATCCTGCAGTTGCGCAAGGTTCCCAAGGAAGAGACCGTAGGATACAGCCGCAAGGGCATCCTGAAGCGCGACTCCGTCATTGCCGCCATCCCCATAGGCTATGCCGACGGACTGAACAGACATTTAGGACGGGGAGCCTGCTATTGTCTGGTCAACGGACAACGGGCACCCTATGTGGGCAATATCTGCATGGATGTTGCCTTGATAGACGTGACGGACATCCCCTGTCAGGAGGGTGATACAGTAGAAATCTTCGGAGACCATCTGCCTGTCACCGTTCTCAGCGATGTGCTGGACACCATCCCTTATGAGGTGCTGACCAGTGTCAGTGGCCGAGTGAAGAAAGTGTATTTCCAAGATTAAATAATCAATAGAAATAAGATGACAAGACGTACATGCTTTTATAATGTGGCTGGACATGTGTTTGGCGTGACAGCAAACGAATCCGATTTCGGGCTGATGGCTAACTATGAGCCTTTTGCCTGTCAGGAGCCCGCTTCGGTCTTCGAACTGACCGTTGAAGACGGTTTGACGGTAGATTATAGCGAAGAGATGCGGCAAGATGAAGAAGGGCAGGAGATTGTATGCGGTAAGACACCAGCTGGTGAGCCTGTGTTTGAGTTTCGCTGGTGGAACCAGACGGCGGGATATTTGATTAGCGCTGCCGATTATCGTAAGGCTCGCCTTGTCATGACGGGCCACCATCGTAAGATGGCGATTGATAATGCACTGATGGTTCTGTATGCCCTCGCTACTGCTTCGTTGCAGACAGCATTGTTTCATGCTGCAGTAGTAAGCTATCGTGGGGCAGCCTATATGTTCCTGGGAAAGAGTGGTACGGGCAAGAGTACCCATGCCCGTCTGTGGCTGCAATATATCAGTGGTACGGAATTGGTCAACGATGACAACCCGGTGGTACGTATCCAAGTGGACGGTACGGCCGAGGTATATGGCTCCCCCTGGAGTGGCAAGACTCCATGCTATAGGAATGTCACTTATCCACTGCGTGGTATCGTATTGTTGAGTCAGGCTCCGTATAACAAGATACGGCGACTCAAGGGGATTGAGGCTTATGCCGCTCTGGTGCCGAGCATTAGCGGCAAGCGCTGGGACAAAACGATTGCCGACGGACTGCATCAGACGGAGAATCTGCTGGCTACTCATGTTCCAGTTCATCATTTGGACTGTCTTCCTGACGAGGCTGCCGCACAATTGTGTGTGAGCGAGATTGCATAATAAAACAAGGTACGAGAAGAAAAGTGAAGGACGAAGTAATCATACAAGAAGCCATCCGAATGGTGGGTGAAGTTGACAGCGTGACGTTTCCAGTGAATGGATACAGCATGCTCCCCTTCATTGTCGGTGGCAGGGACCGTGTTATCCTGCAGCGCCCTTCATCGCCTAAGGTCGGTGATGTGGTGCTGGCATGGGTCGATGGCTCTCGCTACGTGGTTCATCGGGTGATTCGTCATGAAAACGGTCAGTTGACCTTGATGGGTGATGGCAATATAGCGGGAGTAGAACATTGTGGCGAGGGAGATGTCAAAGCCGTTGCCACTCATGTGGTGAAGCCCAGTGGCAAGCGCTATAATCTGCAAGATAAACACTGGATGAGGGCTGCACGGATATGGTATCGGCTCCGTCCGGTAAGAAGATATATATTAGGAATATACAGACGATTATTATGAAACAGAAGAAAGGATTTGTACTGCGCGAAGTGTGCGGAGAGAATGCGATTGTTGGTGAAGGACTCGATGCAATTGATTTCGGACGGTTGCTGTCGCTTAATGAGACGGCCGCATGGCTGTGGAAAGAGGCTCAGAGTCAGGTTGATTTTACTGTCGATTCTCTGACAGACAAGTTGTGCGAAGAGTATGATGTAGCTCCCGATACGGCCAGGCGCGATATAGAAAACATTGTGAAGGAGTGGCAGAAAATCGGAGTGATCGAGGATTGAATAGCATAAGTAGTGTAATAGTTAGCGCTTGCTATAAGCCATCGACAGGATGAATTATGTCAGGTGGATAGGACAGAGCATGAAGGGCATTCGCTGGAATGTAGCGGTGCGTATCGTGATGGGTGTCACTCAGGTGTCACTCGGCCTGCTGATGGTGTGGCTTAGCAAGCGTTTCATCGATGAGACGATTCGGACAGGTACTGGCGATGATGTCATCAACATGGTGCTTTGTCTGGTGGCAACGGTGGTGGGAGGTGTATTGCTACGTCAGTTTTATTATTATTTGATGACCATAGCCCAGATTCGCCAGACAAACTTGTTGAGACTCCGTATGTTCAGCTGCTTGTTCCGCCGTAGGTTGTTTAATGACAGAGAGCTGCATTCGGGAGATGTGACCTCGCGACTGGCCAAGGATATCGAGGCTGTCAGCCAGGTTGCTACCGACACCATACCGCAGATGATGGTGACAACGATTCAGCTGTGCGGTGCCTTTTTCTTGATGCACATGTTTGACGAGCGTTTGGCATGGGCCCTGATTGTTCTCACACCATTGGTTATCATCGTTGGAAAACTTGTGGCTCGCAGGCTGCGCCAGATGACGCTTGATATCCGTAACGACGAAAGTCGTATTCAGATGCATGTGCAGGAGGGTACGGAGTATAATGCCGTATTGCGCACCTTGGGCAGTGAGCAGTGGGTGACCGAGCGGCTTGACACGATGCAAGAACAGTTGCGTGGAAATGTCAAGCGCAGGACGCGGTTTACGCTCATTACCAGAATCTTGATGGGTTGTGCTTTTGGTTTAGGCTATTTGATGGCTTTTGTCTGGGGTGGACTTGGCCTGCGCAATGGTACCATCACCTTTGGCACCATGACTTCATTCCTGCAGTTGGTGGGTATGATTCAGCACCCCATCCTCCAGTTGCTCAACATGGTGCCTACCGTGATACATGCCTCTGCCAGCATTGACAGGCTGCACGAGATAGAAGAGATGAGCGAGAAAACTCATTCGGGCATATTGGTGCCTCCCTATGCCAATGGGGCTGCCGGTGTGCTTCTCGACGATGTGAGCTATCGCTATCCTGCCGGACACCGTATCATATTGGAACACTTCACGCACGATTTCAAGCCTGGGTCCAAAACGGCAATAATGGGCGAAACGGGAGCAGGAAAGACAACGCTGTTCAGATTGATCTTAGGGCTGATTGCCCCTACGGGAGGCAGCGTGAGCGTGGCAGAAGGTCTGCGCTATGTTCCTCAGGGGAACACGCTGATGACCGGTACCGTTCGCTATAATCTACTGTTGGCCAAACCGGATGCTACCGATGCGGAGCTCCGCCAAGTGCTGCATGACGCCTGTGCCGACTTTGTCTTCGAGCAGTTGCCCGACGGCCTTGATACGATGTTGGGTGAGCGGGGCAGTGGATTGAGCGAAGGGCAGGCCCAGCGCATAGCGATTGCCCGTGGCCTGTTGTGTCAGGGGCAGGTTCTGCTGCTGGATGAAATCAGCTCCGCCCTTGATGAGGAAACAGAGCGTACGCTCTTTGCACGGCTTTTCGAAAAATATCCGGAGATGACCATCATTATGATTACCCATCGTACCGTAGTGGGTGAGTTGTGTGACGAAATAGTGATGCTCCATAGAACTTGAAAGAAAATGGACTGATTGTTTGGTCGGTCCGTTTTTTTTTTGTACCTTCGCAGCCAAATACGCTAAAACAAACAAA
>DEKQ01000138.1:0-803 GCA_002353975.1 Prevotellaceae bacterium UBA2718 | reverse complement strand
CTGTTTACGATTATTGGCCTGTGCATAGGCCTGAAGTTTGGCCGTTCGCTCAAGTCCGGCCTTTATGTTGGTGTCGGTTTCGTGGGCTTAGGCATCGTGACCGCCCTGCTGACCACTAACTTCGGCGGACCGCTGAGTGAAATCTCCCAGTTGTACGACCTTCAGTTGAAGGTGTTTGACATGGGATGGCCCGCTGCCGCTGCTGTGGCCTATAACACGGCCGTGGGTGCGCTGATTATCCCCATCTGCCTCGGTGTTAACTTCTTGCTGCTGATAACGGGCTGCACGCGTACGGT
Source organism: Prevotellaceae bacterium UBA2718 (assembly GCA_002353975.1). GTDB lineage: Bacteria > Bacteroidota > Bacteroidia > Bacteroidales > Bacteroidaceae > Prevotella. The sequence continues at coordinate 507 of DEKQ01000138.1, read as the reverse complement.
GAACATCGACTTGTGGAACTATTGGCATTTTGCCTTCATCGGGGCCGTAGCCTACTTTGTGATGGGCGAGTCGTTGGCATGGGGCTATTTCGCCGCCATCGTGTGTTACATCCTTACGCTGGTGATGGCTGACCTGACGGCAGACAAGTTCCAGGAGTACTATCCCGAGTGGCAGGGCATTTCCATTCCTCAGCCGTTCTGCCAGAGTTTCGTTCCCTTTGCCCTGATGATCGGTAAGGCGTTGGACATGATTCCCGGCTTTGAGAAGCTGAACATCGATGCCGAAGGCATGAAGAAGAAGTTTGGAGTGATGGGCGAGCCCCTGATTCTCGGTGTCATCGTAGGCTGCCTGATAGGAGCCTTGGCACAGTTGGACATCAAGAAAGTGCTGTTCCTGGGAGTGACGATGGGTGCCGTGATGGAGCTGATTCCTCGTATCACATCCTTGTTTATCGAAGGACTGAAACCCATTGCCGAGAAGACTCAGGAGGTGGTGAAACAGAAGTT
>DEKQ01000042.1:12678-13074 GCA_002353975.1 Prevotellaceae bacterium UBA2718 | reverse complement strand
AAGCCCGATTGGGGAAGGAACTCTTCGGCTCGCCCTGCCATACCTACAGCCCTGCCTACCGCGAAGAGGAGATGGAGGCGATTGTGGCGTGCAGCAGTCATGTGACGTTCAACTCACTGTCGCAGCTGCGGAGGCTACAACACTACGTGCAAGGCAAGGCAAGCATAGGGCTGAGGGTCAATCCGGAGTATTCGGAGATAGAGACAGCATTGTATGACCCATGCGCTCCCGGCAGCCGTTTCGGCGAGGTGGGGACGGATATGCCCGATGGCATAGACGGCATACACATACACTGTCATTGCGAGAGCAGCGCCGAGACCTTCGGACGCACGCTGCAACACATCGAGGCGAAGTACGGAGAGTGGCTGCCACGACTGAAGTGGATTAACTTCGGAG
>DEKQ01000042.1:0-12574 GCA_002353975.1 Prevotellaceae bacterium UBA2718 | reverse complement strand
GGAAGTGCCTTTGCATGGCAGACGGGAACGCTGCATTGCCACGTGGTCGATATAGTGGAGAACCACAACATACGCACCGCAATACTTGATGTCAGCTTCACTTGCCACATGCCCGACTGCCTTGAGATGCCTTACTGGCCTGCAGTACGCGGTGCGAAGTGCAACGAAAACAGCTACCCCGAGGGCGTGGCGCACACCTACAGACTGGGTGGCAACAGCTGCCTGAGCGGCGACTGGATGCAGTCGTGGACCTTTGACCATGAGTTGCAGGTGGGCGAAGAGCTGATACTGGAGGACATGATACACTATACGACGGTGAAGACAACGATGTTCAACGGTGTCCCCCACCCTGACATAGCCATCCTGAAAGCTAACGGAGAACTGCAGATGCTGCGGCACTTCACATACGAGGACTATCGGGACAGGATGGATTGATTGATAATGCAGAATTAAAAATGCAGAATTAATAATTTGATAATAGGAAATTGAAGAAACAAGTTTGCATATTAGGCTCTACAGGTTCGATTGGCACCCAGGCTCTGGAGGTCATAGAAGAGCACAGTGACCTGTTTGAAGCCTATTGCCTCACGGCTAACAATCAAGTGGAGAAGCTGGCAGAGCAGGCCCGCAAGTTCCGCCCCGCCTGCGTGGTTATAGCCAACGAGGAGAAGTATCCCAAGCTGGTGGAGCTGCTTTCTGACCAGCCAGACATAAAGGTTTATGCCGGTGCCGACGCGCTTTGCGATGTAGTGACAGCAGGTCCCATCGACATGGTGCTCACGGCAATGGTCGGCTTTGCAGGTCTGGCACCCACTATCAGCGCCATCAAGGCACGCAAGACCATCTGCCTTGCCAACAAGGAAACGCTGGTGGTGGCAGGTGAGTTGATATGTTCTTTGGCGCAAGAGTATCGCGCTCCGATACTGCCGGTGGATTCGGAGCACAGTGCCATATTCCAGAGCATCGTGGGCGAAGGCGACAATGAGATAGAGAAGATACTGCTGACAGCCAGCGGCGGACCGTTCCGACTGAAGACACATGACGAGATGCGCACCGTGACGGCAGCCGATGCGCTGCACCATCCTACGTGGGACATGGGGGCAAAGATCACCATCGACTCGGCTACGATGATGAACAAAGGCTTTGAAGTCATTGAGGCCAAGTGGCTCTTTGGCGTGGAGGCCGACAGGATACAGGTGCTGGTACACCCGCAGAGCATGGTCCACAGCGCCGTACAGTTCAGGGATGGCAGCGTGAAAGCACAGCTCGGGGTGCCCGATATGCGCCTGCCCATACAGTATGCGTTCACCTATCCGGACCGATTGCCGCTGCATAGCGAGCGCCTTGACCTGTTCAAGCACCCGTTGGAGTTCTTTGAACCCGACATGAAGAAGTTCAAATGTCTGGCTCTTGCCTTTGAGGGACTGCGCAGAGGCGGCAACGCCTGCTGCGTCATCAATGCTGCAAACGAAGTCGTAAACCTCGCTTTCCGCGAAGGAAAGATAGGCTTCCTGGACATCGGAGACATCATAGAGCAGACGCTGGACAAGGCAACCGTCATCGCGAAACCCACATACGAAGACTACATAAACAGTGACAAAGAGGCAAGAGAGATTGCTAAACAATTCATAATTCATAATTCATAATGCATAATGCATAATTAATAATGCATAATTAATAATTCAGTGAGTCCATTTTTAATACGTACACTTGAGTTTATACTCGCCATTACCATCCTCGTGGCGCTCCATGAGGGCGGACATTTCTTCTTCTCCAAGCTGTTTGGAGTGAGAGTCAACAAGTTTTTCGTCTTCTTTGACTATAAGTTCAAGCTCTTCTCCACCAACTTCAATTGGTGGCGCAAGCTGCGCGGTCTGCCCCCCGCAAAGAAGAAAGAGGACGGCAGTTATGAATATGACGGCACGGAATACGGCATCGGTTGGATTCCTCTTGGCGGCTATTGCCAGATAGAGGGCATGATTGACGAAACGCAGCATGACCTCGACAAGCTGCAGACACCGCCGGAGCCTTGGGAGTTCCGTGGCAAACCGACATGGCAGCGACTGCTGATTATGATTGGCGGCGTGCTGGTGAACTTCCTTTTGGCACTGATAATCTACTGCGCAGTATTCTTCACCTGGGGCGAAGACTACATCGCAGTGCGCGATATGCCATACGGAATGAAGTTCAACGAGCAGGCTAAGGAGATAGGTTTCAAGGACGGCGACGTGCTGTTAGGCACTAACGAAGGTGACTTCAGAGAGTTCGGAGCGCAGATGTTCCGCGACATCATATCGTCCAAAGAGGTGCGCATCAAGCGTGACGGCAAGGAGATGACCGTCAACACACCTGCCGACCTGTCGCTATTGACGATGCTTAAGGCTGATCCGATATTCTGCCGTCCACTGGTTCCGGCTGAGATTGACACCATCTTGCAGGCCACACCGGCGCAGAAAGCAGGTCTGAAGAAGGGTGATAAAATTATCGCCATAGGCAGTATGGAAAGCAAAGACTCTGTCACATGGACCGAGATAGACTCTTGGAACGCCTTCACATACGAGGTGGGACGCATGAACGACATGTTGAGCGACAGCAAAACATCAGCCGACTCAGCCCGGATTATGACGCGCCAGATAGCCTACCAGCGCAATGGGCAGGCTGACACTGTTGCCGTAACCTTCACCATGTCGGGCAACGGAGGCAAGGACGATATGCCTGTGATGGGTGTCGGTATGACATCAATAGCAAAATATGTCAAGCCGACGCACATAGACTACAACCTCCTCAGCTGTATTCCTGCCGGTTGCGGATATGCTTTCGGCATGTTGGGAGGATATGTCAGCGACCTGCAGTACGTCTTCTCGGCTGAGGGAGCGAAGAGTCTCGGCGGCTTTGGAGCCATCGGCTCAATGTTCCCGCCCGTGTGGGACTGGTATATGTTCTGGATGATGACGGCCTTCCTGTCCATCATTCTGGCATTCATGAACATCCTCCCCATCCCCGCACTGGACGGCGGACACGTGCTCTTCCTGCTCTATGAGATGATATTCCGCCGCAAACCGAGCGACAAATTCATGCTTTATGCAGAATACGTAGGCATGTCTATACTGCTGTTGCTCATGGTAGTGGCAAACCTCAACGATATACTAAGGTTCTTTGGTATAATGTACTAACCCCACCTCTCCCCCCGCCCTCTCCAAGAGAGAGGGAGCTGCCAAGCTCTTCGCAAAACAATGGGATACACATACGTAACATCCAAAACAGGAAATTACAGTCTTCTTAAAGGACTCGCGAAAGAGAATCGGAAGAATATGACAAATGCAGAGTCTCTGCTTTGGGAATATATTAGAGGTAAAAAGTTAGGTTACCGGTTTAGGAGACAACACCCGATAGACGACTTCATTGTTGACTTTCTTTGCTTGCCCCTAAAACTGGTTATTGAGGTCGATGGTGGATATCATAATACAGACTATCGCAAAAAGCTTGACATGCAACGATCTGCTTTCTTAACAGAGAAAGGATACCACATTATTCGTTTCACCAATGAGAGTGTTTTACAAGACATCACGTCTGTAATATCAAACATAAAGATAAAGATAGAAGAACTTCAGAAAGAGAATAACATGAACAATAATATGCCGACAAGCTGTAATCACCCCTCCTTTGGAGGGGAATGGGGGAGGTTAATCATCTTCTCCGCCCCCAGTGGCAGTGGTAAATCAACAATCATCAACTGGCTGATGCAGGAGCACCCTGAACTACGGATGCACTTTAGCATCAGCTGTACGTCGCGCCCTCCACGCGGACAGGAGCAGAACAGCGTGGAATACTTCTTCCTCACACCTGAGGAGTTCAGGGAAAAGATAGCCCGCAACGAGTTCGTGGAGTATGAAGAGGTCTATACAGACCGCTACTACGGCACGCTGAAAGCTCAGGTGAACCGCCAGTTAGAGGCCGGAGAGAACGTAGTCTTTGATGTAGATGTGCATGGAGCCATGAACATCAAGGCGGCATACGGCGAGCGTGCGCTGAGCATCTTCATCCAACCGCCCTCAATCGAGGCTCTGCGAGCACGCCTTGAGGGGCGAGGTACGGAGAAGCCTGAGGAGATTGAGAAGCGGATAGCACGCGCAGAATATGAGCTGACATTCGCTGACAAGTTTGACACCATCGTGATAAACGATGACCTTGAGACTGCCAAGCAAGAGACTTTGGCAAAAATCAAGGCGTTCATCACTAATGCATAATGCATAGTTAATTTGCTAATTCGTTAATTCGCTAATTTGAAAAAGGTCACTATACTTCTACCCGCATACAACGAGGAGGGCTCCTTCCCGTTGATAAGGGAGTGCATGTCGCAGGTGCTGAGGGACAATGCCGCCTACGAATGGGAGTTCCTGATGGTCAATGACGGCAGCACCGACAACACCCTGCAGCAGATGATACGCTTGCACAACGAGGATTCGCACTACAATTACGTTGACCTCTCGCGCAACTACGGCAAGGAGATAGCCATGATGGCGGGCTTTGACTATGCCACCGGCGATGCCCTCATCATCATGGATGCCGACATGCAGCACCCCGTGGACGTGATACCCGAGATGCTACGCTGGTGGGAAGAGGGCTATGACGACGTGTATGCGGAGCGTGTGGCATCGAAAGAGACATGGTTCAAGCGCCACTCCTCACGGTTATACTACACCATACTGGCCCGTTTGACACGCGTTCCCATTCAGAGGAACACCGGCGACTTCCGCCTGCTGGACCGCTCATGCGTCGAGGCGCTGAAGAGTATGCGCGAGACAGAGCGCAACACCAAGGGCATGTACTCATGGATAGGCTTCCACAAGAAGGGCATCACATACCAACAGAAGCTGCGCACCACAGGCGAGACGAAGTGGAGTCTGCACGCCTTGATAGGCCTGGCGATGAACGGCATTATGAGCTATACCATCGCTCCGCTGCGCATAGCATCGATTCTGGGATTGCTGGTATCTTTCGTAGCATTCGTGTACCTTATATATATATTAGTGACAACGCTGGCCTTCGGCGACCCTGTGGCGGGCTATCCCACCATAATGGTGACGATGCTGTTTCTCGGCGGGGTGCAACTGTTGAGCCTCGGCATCATCGGAGAATATCTGGGACGCGTGTTCAACGAAGTGAAAGGACGCCCAGCATACTTCATCAATTCCTACAATGGAGAGAAAAAGAAAAGCAATACTGCTGAGTTTTGACACCGAAGAGTTTGACGTGCCGCTGGAACAGGGCGTAAGCTACGACCCCATAGCTCAGGGCATGGAGGTGTCGCGCTATGGCATAGGGAAGATACTCGACATCCTTCGCGCTGCTGGCGTGCGGGCTACATTCTTCTGCACCACTAACTTTGCGGAGAATGCCCCCCACGAGATGCGCCGCATCATAGACGAAGGACACGAGATGGCAGCTCACGGCTGCGACCATTTCCGTCCTGTGCCCGAGGATATAGCGCGCTGCAAGGAGCGCCTGCACGAACTGACAGGCCACACGCCGCAGGGATGGCGGCAGCCGAGGATGTTTCCCGTCAGCGACAGCGAGCTGAAACGCTGCGGCTACATATACAATTCGAGCCTCAACCCCGCCTTCATCCCAGGGCGATACATGCACCTCTCTGAGCCACGAACGCCGTTCCGCACCAAGGAGGGGCTGCTGCAAATACCCGCCAGCGTGACTCCCTACTTCCGTTTCCCGCTCTTCTGGCTCGCCATGCACACCCTGCCCATGTGGCTCTACAAGCGCTGGTGCCGATGGACACTGCGGCACGACGGGCAGTTCGTCACATACTTTCACCCGTGGGAGTTCTATGAGCTTGGGCGACACCCGGAGTTTCATCTGCCGCTTATCATACGCCACAACTCAGGCGCAACACTTCAACGACGCCTGAGGGAGCTGATAGAAGCATTCAAAGCCGAAGGAGCGGAGTTCATCACATACACCGAATACACTCAGTCAATGCCCAAATCATAGCCCCACCTTACTTCGTCCGCCACGATTTCATCGTAGCACCAGCACATTATTTTTTTACTTCGCCATGCACCATCCAATGCCTTTTAACTCCATAACGTCAAGAATAACATCTTTCTTTCGCAATGAACGCAATGTATTCCTATTGGGATTAGCCGTTGCTTTCGTTGCCACGCTGCTTGAGGTGATACGCGGACGCGCATCAAACTATTACGTCTATAGCGATGCCACCCGCATGATATGGGATGGCCTCTCGCCATACACGGAGCAGTTCGTGAGCGAACACGGACGCTATTTCCTGTATCTTCCGCCGTTCAGCGTCATCTTCGCACCTATATTACTGCTGCCGCAGTGGCTTGGCCCATTCGTATGGAACATCGGCAACTACTGCCTCATGTTCCTTGCCATAGCCACACTGCCCTCTACCCTACGCCCCTACCGCAACTGCATCTTCCTCTTCCTGCTGCCCATACTGCTGCAGAGCATCTTCTGCTATCAGTACAACGTCGTCGTTTGCTACATCTTCATCTTCGCATTCACGCTGCTGGAACGCGGCAAAGGCCTGTGGGCGGTGCTGCTCATCATGCTCTCGGCCTGCACCAAGGTATATGGCATCGTTGAACTGGCATTGCTCTTCTGCTATCCCAAGGCATGGCGCAACTTCGGCTTTGCCATCCTCTGCGGGGCTGCGATGCTTGCCCTGCCCATATTGCCCGCACTTGCCAACGGTGCCGCAGCCACGGCGGCAGGAGGTCCCGGCGAGTGGGTTATATCCCTCTACAGCCAGATGGTTGACATATCTAACACCCACCACAACGCCGTTGACTATGTCGGTCTTCTCTTCGCACGAGGCCTGAATCCCCTACTCCTGCCCAACTATCGCCTCGTGCAGGTATGTGTCCTGGCGGTCCTGGCAGTCATATTCTTCGCCATGCACCGCCGTTGGAAGGACATCCGTTTCCGCATTCAGGCGCTGGCAGCGCTGACAGGCTACATCATACTCTTCAGCGACTGTCCCGAAACCCACACCTACATCATCGCGATGCCCTTCTGGCTCATGGCGTTCTGGCTCCAGCCACGCCGCACGTGGATTGACTGGACGCTATTCTGGCTCGTATTCGTCAATTTCTCCATACTGCCGACAGACGTGCTCTGCCCCCCGAAGGTGCACGACTTCATCCACCAGACCTTCTGGCTCGACGTCTATTCATTCACCCTCTGTTGGCTCATAAACATCTATTATGCTGTTCGCCCGAGATAAAAGCCAGATGTGCAACAACCTGTTGCAGTTTGCCCATGTCTATGCCTGGGCTCGTGAGCATGGCCGCAGCGTCATGTCCATGCGCTTCAGCTATAAGTACAAGTACTTCAAGATAAGCCGTTCCCGCTTTGTCAGCTTTCCCCTTTACCTCTGCGCCAAGTGGCTTGCCGCATTGCGTCTGCTGCCGACGGCCAGCTTCAAGTACGAAGACTGCGATGCTGCGGCCTTGGAACAGAAGATGCTCTCCCACCGACACATCGTTGTCAGCGGCTGGTATGCGCGGTGGTATGACCTCTTCCTGAAATACCGTGATGAGATATGCGACCTCTTTACCATTGACCCGCAATACACCCGGCGCGTCACGGAGTGGATGACCGAGCAGGAATCAGCAGCTGGAACGACGGAAAAGCCCATTCGCCTTGGCGTGCACATACGCCGCGGCGACTATGCCGAATGGCACGGAGGACAATTCTACTACAGCGATGAGGTGTATGCCGACTTCATCAGCCGCTTCATCAACCTCATGCCAGGCCGCAGGGTGGAGGTCTATATAGCGGGCAACGACCCGAACCTCAGCCTATCATCCCTCACCCCTCGTTGCCTTTCCAACCCATCTGCCCCTTCCTCGTATGCTGCGATTTCATCGCAGTCTCCCTCATCCATCACCCCACAACCCATCACTTTGGGAAGGCAAGAAGAAGTTCCCCTCCCCCCCTCGGGGGGAGACGGAGGGAGGTGCCATCTCCTGCGGGGCAACGCCGTGGAGGATCTCTTCATGCTTTCACAGTGTGATTACATCATCGGCCCGCCAAGCACCTACTCCCTTGTCGCCGCCATGTATCGTGACATACAGCTCTGCCGCATGGATATGGTAGAGAACCACGCACTCACGCTTCAAGATTTCCACACCTTCGACTACTGGTTCAGACGCATTCTGTAACGAAAGCCCAAAATGACACTTCGCTCATTTTTGGGCTTTTTTGTGACAAAAGTGAAAAAGGCCGTAATGGTAGAAATGCGTGCATTATGGTGCCTTACGTGGAGCTATTACTGCTTCATATAGTCGGGGAATGTGAGCGTCCACCTGTAGGGCTGGGCGTATTTGCGGCACAGAGTGTCGTAGTCGGCAATGTATTTGCGCTTGAGGCGCTTCTGCTGCCACGGACGCAGGATGGGCGATTGCTTTGCCAAGGCATAGTTGCCGTAGGTTTCAAATTCGGAGAAACCGGAGATTTCGCTGCGGTCAAGGTTGCGAAGGATGGCGAGTTGCCACAATGGAAGTGAAGAGTGAAAAGTGAAGAGTGAAGAATTTGCCCCTCCGGCTCCCCCTGGGGGGAGAGATTGTGCCAGCTCTTGCTGCAATTCGAGCAAGAGTTCTTTATCGAAAAGCATCTTGTGTGCCACGAATGAGAGCGGCGCGAGGTGGAGCGCGGGGAAGAGGCGATGGATGATATCGTAGTATGGCTGGTGCTGCTCGTAGCTCATATAGAGCACCGTCTCGCCTCCCTCGGCAAGGAAAATGTGGGGATGTATGAGGATATGGTCGGCATCTATGCAGAGGTAGTGCCGGCATGTGCCGATGGCTCCGGAGAGCTTTACGAACTGCTGAAAGAGCCATCCGCTGCGGTCAAGAGGCTTCGCATCGGTGTCCTTGGCGGTGTATGGCGGTGATACCTTCAGTCCAAGTTGGCGCGGGGAATAGCCGAACACGGATGCCTCGTCAACGTATATCAGCCCGTTGCAAGCACAGAAGTCGGTAATCTCCTGCTGTTGCGGGGCCACGATGTAGATGTCCTTGATGGCATTCTGCACCTGACGACGCACACCCTGCAGGCACAGCGGGAGGGTCTGCAGGTCCTTTGCCACGATGGGGATAATCACATCTATGGGTTCTGTAGATGGCGTCAGCTCAGCGTGAGGCATCCATGAGAATATGCGGTATCGGAGTTTACGGAACATGTTTCAGATTAACTACCACGAATAACACGAATAACACGAATTAAAGAATTGTAATCATAATTCTCAACTCTCAACTCTCAATTCTCAATTTGGCTTCGGTTTTATGCCGCCGTTAGTAATGCGCAGCCATTCTTCCTTGGTGCGTTTCCATCGCCGGTGGCTCCACAGCCAGTAGGACGGGGCACGCCGTATCGTGGCTTCTAACAGCTGTGAGTACTGCTCCGTGAGCCAGAACTGCTCTTTCGACTTCGGGTCGGTGGTGATACGTTTATACTCAGCCACATAGTATCCCCGGCGTATGCGCCGCACATCAAGGTAATAGACGTCCATGTCGAGCTTCTGCATTATGCGCTCTGCACCGGTAAACCACGGGGTTTCGTGGTTCAGGAACTGTGACCAGTAGTAGATATTGTCCCAGAACGGAGCCTGGTCGGCTATGAAGCCCACGAGTATCGGCTTGCCCTGACGGCGGTAGCTGACCATATACTTAATGGATTTGTCGGCTGTTATGCTTACTCCTCCGAAGCGGTTGCGGGTATAAAGGAGAAGCTGATCGGTGACATAGTTCTCCATAGGATGATACAACTGGGTACAGAGACACAGTTTCGGGTCAATCCAAAGGGGCATACTGCTTATCCATTCCCAGTTGCCATAGTGGCCGAGGAAGACGCCGCAGGAACGTCCGTTACGGCATGACTCCTCAAGAAGCTCTATGCCCTTGAACTGCATACGCCGGCGCATCTCCTTCTCGGAGATGGAGAAGTACTTGATGCTCTCCACCATCAGGTCGCAGAAATGGGTGTAGAACCGGCGCTCTATCATCCTGCAACGACGCTCGGAGAGGTCGGGAAAGGCAGAACGGATATTCTCGTGCACCACCTTGCGGCGGTATCTTATGACATGGAAGAGCAAGACAGAAATCAGGCTGGATAGTCCATGAAGAAACCACAACGGAAGCAACGAAACGACGTACCACACGCCAAACAGTATGTAGTACGCCAATTGCTTCAGCCTATGATAACGCTCCTTGTTAAAACTCATTGTTTCGTATAGTGTGGAGTCAGGGCATGGGCAAAGGTAATAAAATTAATTCATAACACATAATGTATAAATCATAATTTTCACTTTTCATCCATTATTTAGCATAATTTACCCTTTCTCCCTTGCGCAGATAGATATTTTTCCCTACTTTTGCACTAAGTCATAAGTCCTCCTAAGATGAAATCATTCTACTACACATACCTGCGTCACATACGCAAAAACAGCCACGCGGCGTTCTACGCACGCAGCTTTGCACGCTATAGCGTACCGAAATGCATCATGCGGCGCTGCCTGCCGTCGTTGCTCAGGCGTTATGACAAGCTGCCGGCAGAGGAGCAGGAGTATATCCGTCAGCGCGTGGACTACTATTGCAAGCTGTCTTCTCCCGCAGAACTACCCGCCAATGCGCCTACGTTAGGCGACTTTACATTCAAGGGACGCGAGACTTTTGACCATGAATACGTCAACAGCGCATACTTTTTTGATGCCTACGAATACACCCGGTACTTCCCCGATTCACAACGATGGGCTTTCGTATCGGGCGATGTGAACACTATTCTGCCTCAACCGTCAATCACCAAGAGCCGTCCCGTGACGCCCGACGATGGCAATCGCAACAATGTGTTGCTCAATCTGGACAAGGCGCGCCACTTCATGTGGGCTTCGGCAGACCCCTATAAGTGGGAAGAGAAGGAGTGCCGCATACTCTTCCGGGGCGACACCAGGGGCAAACCGCACCGCGAGAAGTTCGTCGAAATGTGGAAAGACCACCCTCTGTGCGACCTGCTCAACACCGGTGCGATGACTATCTATGACCATCTGTCAACGCGCTACATCATGGCGCTGGAGGGCTACGACGTGGCAAGCAACCTGAAATGGGTCATGTCAAGCAACTCTATCGCCGTCATGCCGAGGCCGAAGTTTGAGACTTGGTATATGGAGGGACGGCTGATTCCCAACTACCATTACATCGAAATAGCCCCCGATTACCACGACCTGATAGAGCGGATAGAGTATTATGAGGCACACCCCGACGAGGCAAAGGCGATAATTGCCCATGCCCACGAGTGGACTGAACAGTTCAGGCACCCCAAACGCGAGGACCTAATCTCTCTCCTTGTGCTGAAGAAATACTTTGACTTATTGCGGTTCCGGTAAGTCAGGGACAAACAAAAAGCAGGCTTAACCATTGCTTTGACATTTGGTTAAGCCTGCTTGCGTTTGTCAGTAATCAGTCACCCGCCATGCCCCGCCATTCTCTACAGGGCAAGCCTCATCACTCATAGCCACCGTGCCCTGCGATTCTCCGTAGGGTGAGTTCGCTTCTTTTCCGCTTATTTCCTTACTGTTTTCTTTTTCGCGGCAGCTGCCTTCGGAGCGAGATATTTCTTCAGCGTATTCTCAAGATTAGCGCCCGTCAGCTCTATAGCGACAATCTTCCCCTTAGGATCCACGAGCATATTCCACGGTATGTACTGCACGTTGTATGCCTGCGCTGCGCTATTCTCAAAGTGTTTCAGGTCGCTGAGGTGCGTCCACGCATAGCCGCCCTTGCTCACAGCATCCTTCCATGCCGCAGCGTTACGGTCAAGTGATATGCCCACAACGGTGAATCCCTTCTTGCGATACTTCTCCCAGCAAGCCTTCACATTGGGCATCTCCCTCATGCACGGGCCGCACCATGAAGCCCAGAAATCTACCAGAACATACTTTCCCTTACCGCAATACTCACTGAGCTTGTGATTTTTGCCCTTCATATCGGGCTGAGTCACATCGATGAACTGCTTGCCTATCAGGTGTGCCCAGGGCGACATGCCCACATATCCGGATGACATGGGCTGTGAAAAGGCTGCTGTCCCCATGCAGAGGGTCAGCGTAAGAAGAATTAATGCTTTCCTTATCATATTTTCTATCATTATTTATTAAAACGATGCTTCAGATGTTATTGTAATGTTTTCGTGCGTTATGGGGTGACGGAAACTGATGCGGCAGGCATGAAGATACATCCTGTCAGCCTGCGTGTCACCGTATAGCGGATCACCGAGAATGGGGCGTCCCAGCCCGTCGGGGTGTGCACAGTGTATGCGCAGCTGGTGTGTGCGCCCCGTCTGCGGGAAGAGATGAACCGTGTCACCTTCCATGACATATCGCGTCACGGCCTCCTTGCCCCCCTCATTATCCACCCGCTGCCGCGGACGGTTAAGGAAATCAGGAGCCAACGGTATTGATATTACGCCTGACAAAGCCTGCCCTCCGTGCTCTTGGCCACCGTGCCCTGCTCCTTCATCTTCTCCTCGTTCACCCCCTTGG
>DEKQ01000013.1:16719-16850 GCA_002353975.1 Prevotellaceae bacterium UBA2718 | reverse complement strand
GAAGATATATCACGAAATGAGAATACAGGTGTATAACGGCACCACGGCCTACCGCCAGATGCTCTACCGCTTCTATATGACCCTCTCAGCCGAGCAGATGCTCTATGCAGCCCCAGCCAAAGGACTCTCCG
>DEKQ01000013.1:9487-16682 GCA_002353975.1 Prevotellaceae bacterium UBA2718 | reverse complement strand
CCAGCTCCCCCAAGGGGGAGAGACGTGAATTGAAGAAAAACAATGAAACAACAAGATACGAAAGTGATGACACAATCAGTATATAGAACCTTCGCCCAACGTTTACTCCTTCTCCTGCTCATGATGGTCATGAGTATAGGGAATGTGTGGGGAGATTTTACACCTGCAGCACTGCCAACAAGTAAAGTTTACGAGGATGTTGCAGTGGCTGATGGTACAATATGTAAAATCCATTTGAATGATCAGTCAACTCAAATAATGCAAGATTTGAGTTATAATTTAAAATATGCAAGATGGTTTATTGCTGATGCAGAAAATAACAATGTTGATTGCTCTGCAAGTGGTTGGTCTTTTGCTCCATATGATAATAACGGATGGGCAACAGGTACAAAAGAAGGTGGATACGGTTATGTATATTGGAATAAAAGTTACACTCAAGTTGGTGATTATTCAGGGCTTAGGGATGTACTGAATATGCAGATAACAGCACCAAGTGAATCTGATTGGTCTGGTAAGAAGATTATAGCAGTATTTTCTGATGTGGCAAATAATTCTCCTACAGAGCCAACATTGAAAACAATGTATGTCTTTGAGGTTAAGACTCCAGGTGAATTGACTTTTACAAGAGGAGCAGAACCCTCAACAGAGATTGTACTTAATATTGAAAATACAACCAGTCCATATCTTTTGGATTTATGGACTAATAAACAGGAAGAGATAATTTCCACGTTAGGAAATAATTTATATCATTTCTATTGCCGTTGGTATTTGCGTGATGCTACAACACATGATGTAATTGATTTGGCATCTTCTCCATTTACTTTTTTAACAACGAACGAAGATAAATCTTCATATTATTCATATCTTGCTAATCAAGGACTGATCTGGAATTCAGAACTTATAACTACCGACGGTAATGGACTTTCTTGGTCTAGTGGTTATCAAGTTGATGCGGTTAGAAAACTTGCTTTAGGGGGCGTAACGTGGGGCAGTCCTAATGCAAACCATGAAGTAGTCTGTGTGATGTCAGCCAATGCTCCTACAATGAAAACCTCTACAGAGATTTGGAAAGAGCCTACTTTTCAGTTGAAGTATGTCTTCCACATGGAGGCTGCTGATAATTTTGAAAGCACATTAAAGACAGGTGGTAAGACCGCTGCCAGTATTAAGGAACACGATAATGCAGAGACTTCATCGGCTACGGTTGATTTCTCTAATGTGTTGAATGCATTGGGTGGCACACCAAAATATGCACGTTTTATACTGAAGAAGAATGGCGCTGTAGTTGACCCTACAGACATACTTTCTATCACGGGTGCTACGCCTGCGGTTCAGACCACATCTAAACCCAAACAGGGATTCTATCTGTATAACAGTGGTGAGGAATTATCTACAAGCGGCATTACAGTTACTGTCAATGCCCCAGACTATAGTGACTATCAGGTGATATGTATGTTGTCGAAAGATGCTGCTACGGCAGCCACAGAGAATGTTGTAACACAAGAGCCTGAATGGGATTTGGAATATACCTACACTTTTGAGAAGGTAGAAACTATCCCGTTTGCTAATCTCAGTAATGAGTACTTACAGCTGAACAAGCATAGCGAGGTGTTATCATATTTCGGTAAGACCGAAGATGAGATAAAGGATTCATGGTATGGTCGCTGGTCTATCCGCAACAAGGAGAGTGGTGTAACGCAGCCACTTAAAATGGGCAATACTCAAGCAGAAGGCTCTTGGAGCGTTTATGCAAGTGTAAATAGTAATTACGAAGATGGCGGTTATCTTGGGAATGCTATCTCAGGTAACTATGTAGTCAATAACTCAGGGACGGAACTTCTTTATGGAGCGACAAGTGCCGATAGAGCTCACAGGTCAATAGGTTATCTCCAAGTATATGCCCCAACAGCGCTTGTTACCATGAAGGATGCTTCCGACTATGAGATAGTCTATGAGGTGACAGACGAATATACATCAGGTACTCCTGACTTTAAGCTACGCTATGTATTCAAGATTCCTGCATTTGAGAATGAGCCGAATACAGGTATGACAGAGGATACGAAACCTCAGGTGATAGCTAATCGCTCTGCTGATTCTTTCACCTTGGGCGATATGCCATCAGATGCGAAATATGCCCGTTTCTACTTGATGGACAGGAACAATAATATCATTGAACCTGGTACTATCTTGTCTGTAACTGGTGGAACTGCTTGTGCTAAGACTGAAAGTGGAATATACCTTTATAATGATGGCAGTATTCTGACCCCAACAGTTAAGATTGCAGCGCCTAATACTTATAAATTATATAAGGTTGTAGGATTGTTCTCAACGGCACTTGACGAAATCGATGCCTCGGGAACAACAGTTAACCATGAGCCGAAATGGGACATGAAGTACACCTACACCTTCGACTACACCATCTCCACTTATGAACAGACACCGCAGATAGAATGGAGTGCTACTGCGATGGAGGCAGATGCTACAGATACAGACATAGATGCCAACTGGAAGACTTCGTTAGCGGAACTTGCCGCAGGGCAGACGATTAAGTGGTGGGTAGAGGACGGCAGCGATAATGTGCAACCTTTGGTGTTAGGTTCTTCCCGTCAAGTGGGTAAGTGGTCTATCGGACTGCCTACGGGTTTCACTGTTACAAGCAATGTGGCAACACTCTCTGGTGTGACTTCTGTCGATGACAGTCGGTTGAGGTCATGGGTGAAGACTCGCATCTATGCTCCTACTGAGGCTACGTATGCCGAGGTGGCAAATTATAATGTCGTTTGTGAGGTATATACGAACAATGCCGGTACTGGTGCGCCCAATGCCCGCTACACCTTCTCGTTAACCAAGGACTTCCCTGGCTCCAACAAGAGCACTATTACCTCCAGTTCGAAGCGTGAGATGCTTGACGAGGACGCAAAGACTTGTACGCTCAGTGAGGTGGATATCCCTGCGGGTACAAGGTATGCCCGCTTCTACCTGACGGACAAAAACGGTAATCTGGTAAGTCCTACGGGGCTTACAGTAAGCGACAGTAAGGCTGTCACGGTATCTGGCTATGAGAACTATGGCTTGTACGTATATAATGAGAGCGGCATCAGCTCATCTCCTACAGTTACACTGACACTTGAAAATGCTGAACTAAACCAGTATAAGGTGGTGATGGTGACCTCAACGGACAAGGCTGTGCTTAGTGGTACAGATGTCATTAGCGAGCCAGACTATGATACGCGCAAGACATGGACCTTCAAATACCCGACACATTTTCATGATGCATCGGCTTCTATGGAGTGGAATCCTGGTTCAATGACTGTGCCTGCAGTGGATATTGTGACGCTGAAGGGTTCTGAATATCTAAACAATATCAAGTCGAACTACTACATCAAGTGGACGGTGGTGGATGGAAGTGACGTGCAGCAGCCGCTTACCAGTGGCAGTAGCCGACAAGACGATACGTGGACATTCAGTGGTACTCCGTATATCGTAAGTAATAATGCCGCCACGATATCGAACAACAATAGCCTGAGTACTGCAAATTGGAACATCTGGTGTGCTCCAAAACTTTATGCTCTCAAAAACAAGACCTACAATGAACTGAAGGATTGTAAGGTTATCTGTCAGCTATATGAGAACGATACTGAGGATGCAGCCTCACTTGCTTTGACCTATACCGTCAGCTTGGCACATTCTAAGTTTACAGGTGACTTGAAGGATGGTGGCATTGAAGGGCACTTGACAGTGGAGGATGTTGCCGAAGGTGCCACGAGTGTTGATGTGCCATTGAGCTATGCCCTTACCGCTTTTGGAAGTACAGCCAAGTATGCTCGCATCTGGTTGACAGATAAGAACGGAGTAGCTCAGGATGACCAAAGCAAACTGACGGTTGCTGGGGCAACGGCTTTCCCTTCAGGTATTGATGCCAAGAACGGCTATTATATCAGTAACGATGCCGGAGTCACATTCTCTACGGCTGCATTGTCTGCTGCGGCAGGAACCTTTAATCAGTATCAGGTGCGCATAGCTCTTTCAACTGATGAAGGATACACCCCCAGCCCCAGTGACCCAGAACCCGACTATGACTTCCTCTACATTATTGATTTCGCATACGCAACAAAGGGGAATGTGATACACAAGAACATTAAGGCTGACGCAGAACAGTCAAAGAGCATTGAGATTACAGAAAGCGAATTCTTGTCGAACTTAGGAAAGAGTGAGCTAAGTGAGCTTAATGATAACTTCTATATGAGATGGTATGTGCTTGACAAGAATGGCGACCCTGTTAATATCTGGTGTAAAGGCTACTATGGTAATCAATCGGAAGAAGTGAATTTCGCATTTAAAGGTAGCGATAATGCAGGCTCTCCTTTTAAGGTGTCAAACCAGAATATCTATCTGTATCCTGCTCAACTGACTGCTAAAAGTACAACATTCTCCGCAGCCTTTGCAGACAACGAATTGAACAATCCTACAGTTTGGGTGCCACAGTCTCATACTTTTAGTGACTACAAAGGTTATCAGATAGTTTGTGTGACATCTGCCGTCAATCCTACTGTTTCTGGTGATGTGATTACAGACCCAGACAAGGAAAACTGTGTTACCTATATTTTCCATATCGATGATGGCTATTCTGCCAAGTCTGCTGAGCTGACCACAGGCATGACTAAGAAGCGCGACCATAACAGTAAGGTGACAGCAGCACTCGATCTGGCTACCAGTGAGCACTTCGTTGACGTGAATGGAAAGTTTGGCTATCATCTGAAAGACGGAACGAATGTTGAAAAGTTGTACATCCGCTGGTACTTGGCTGATAAGGAAGGTAACTTTGTGGAGACTCCAGACGGCATCACGTTTACACCTCTCTATGCCGGATATGCTGACAAGGTTGTAGGTGGAACCAACTTCGGCAAGGTGCTGCATTTAGGCAATGCGGGTGCTGTGGTTACTGAGGATATGCTCAAGATGAATGTCGAGGTGACAGACGGAGATATAGACCTGGATGAGTATCAGGTAGTCTGTGCCATGGGGTATGCCGACGACGGCTACACCAAGGAGCCAAATCCTCTGAAGGTGAGGTATGTCTATACCTTTGAGAGCCCGTATGAGGGCAAGCTGTCAGCTTCTCCCATCACCCATACCAAGGAAATCATTGTCCACTCAGACGAAACAGTGGTCACAATACCTATTGACACCTACTTCAGTGAGATACTGACAGACCTTGGCACTACAGCAGCAGACCTTGGCAAGAGCCTGCACATACGCTGGTATGTGATGCGTGGCGATGAGCGTTATGTGCGTTCCGACCTGCAGTTAGAGCCTGTAGATGGTGAAATAGGATATAAGAAACATGGGGGTGTTTCAAGTTCTACGGATCCAGAGAACGGTAGTCTCTACTGGAATACAGCAACCTGTGGCGTTGCTGATCCTTTACTTGAGGGTAAACTGAATGTGAAGTTCACGATTCCTGCCATTGATAAGCTATGGGAGAACTACAAGGTAATAGCCGTGCTTACCAAAGATCTCACTGGACAGGAACTGAGTGGTGGCGAACTGACCAAGGAGCCACAGGTGCTGAATGTGCAGTATATCTTCAGCATGATAGACAGCGAGTTCAAGTTTGTTCACCATAAGGGAGCCTCAGAGCGCGATTACTTCACGCATGATGACGATGTACACATCACGGCACAGTCTGGTGACTATACGATGGACAAGACTACAATCTTCCTCCCCTCAGCCATCAACGCGACCGGTGGTCGCGGTGACGGTTTCTTTGTCTCTGACCGTTATACCCTTGGCTCCGCCAAGCAAAGCAATATCGACCCAGAAACCGGTGAGGCGTTGTCAAAAGGTGCAAATGACCTTTATCCGAAGTTCGGAGGTCTCACGGTGAAAAAGGACAACCCATTGAAAACTGCGAAATTTAAGATCTCGGGTGTCAACAGTGTTGTGGCATATCTGACCTCTACGAACAAGACCAAGTCACGCACTTGCTTTGCCACTGCCACACCTTCCGATGGAAGCACCGTAGTGGAAGCCAGTGGCACCAGCGAGCATGAGGGAATGACGGCAGTCATCACGCTGACCCTTGACCCGGCGAAAGAATATGTCGTAGATTTCAGCGATGCCCGTGAGTATGGCACAGAGAAGGGTGGCGATATGAGCCTTATGGGTGTACGCTTCGTGATGGATGATACTGAGCCTGTGGTGTATGCACCAGACCAACTCGTACAGTATTCTTGGGATAATGCCAACAGCAGGATTAACATAGCAGAGCGTCCCGACATCCGTCAGGGAGTGCACACGGTTCACTACTATATGTATATCAAGCC
Source organism: Prevotellaceae bacterium UBA2718 (assembly GCA_002353975.1). Classification (GTDB taxonomy): domain Bacteria; phylum Bacteroidota; class Bacteroidia; order Bacteroidales; family Bacteroidaceae; genus Prevotella. The sequence goes on along the minus strand of DEKQ01000013.1, from coordinate 10,356 downwards.
TACAGATGGTTCGAAGATGCTGAGGCTGCCATTCCAGCGGTATGAAGGAAGTGGCAACAACCTGGAGCCGATGGCATATATCCGTTGGTACGACTGGACCGCCGACCTCAGCTCCAAGCGTCTGACGAAGGTGGGCACGTTGCTGAAAGAACTTACTGATGTGGCGGGCAATCGCGGCCTGTTCATGCTGAACAACAGCAAGCCAGGACTGCAACCTCAACACTCCACTGTCGGTGTCACATATAATCCTGCGGGTTTGACTATGGATGGTGACATCATTGCCTGTGATGTCAGCAAGTATTATGACGGCCTTTACCCGGGCAGCGAGGATGATGACCGCACGGGTTTCGAAGGCTTGAAGTATCCTCACCTGGTTCACGAGCCGACTCTGAGCACGCGCTATCTGTTCCATGTATTCCCATCATCAGTCATCGTCAAAGACATCAAGGAGGGCGCTGACCGCTTCACGGCAGCTCTGTCAGGATTGACCAAAGAGAATTTCGCCGAGCGCAAGAAGACGATGTTCAATCTCTATGAGGACAACGGTCGCGTGATAGTATCGCTGAATGGCAGCGCTGGTGACTTTGCTGTTCGTGCACAGTTGCAGACCCTTAAAGAATACTATGTGTCAGACGGGACAGCCGATGGCGTGCAGTGCTCGCAAATCCGCTGGACATCCTACTTGGAGGATGAGAATGGTCTGTGGCAGAGAAGCGGCGACCTCTCGTATAAGGAGAATGTAGGACGAGTCTATAGCTTTGACCTCAGCAAACTTAACGGCACCTACAACCATCTCACCGGCAGCCTTGGCAGTAAGGATGTCACTGCTGCTCCGGGTATGCGTTTCCATATCATCGGTTATATTGGTG
>DEKQ01000013.1:4202-9390 GCA_002353975.1 Prevotellaceae bacterium UBA2718 | reverse complement strand
CTGAAGGCTACCGACGTGAAGCGCACCAATGAGTATCTGAATATCAACTTTAAGGAAGGCGGCATCGTTAACTTTGATAATTTCTTTGCTGACCTGTCAGAGCCAACCACGGAAGAGCAGAACATGCTCTACTCTCCGCTGGAATGGGACAAGGCACAGTATGGCTTCTGCTATCCTAAGATAGACAAGTACCGCATTCGCACCGGCTATTCCGGTCTGACGCCTATTCACGGCGACTATATGCTGTTGAAGTCAATGAACCGTTCGGGTGTTTCTGCCAGTGCTTCATACGACGGAGATACTCCGGCTGCCGGTTGTAAGTATGGATATAAATGGTACAATCCCCCTGCCGAACCGTTATATGACTATACCCACCTGAATGATAACGGCAAATTCGGCGGCTACATCTATGTGGATGCCTCTGACGAGTCGCGTAACATTGCCACACTTGACTTCTCTGCCAGCCTGTGTGCCGGTTCTCAGATATACTTCACTGCGGCCATTGCCGATGTGACAGAAGGTGGCAAGACCAGCCCTCAGCTGATGGCGAACGTATATGCCAAGGATGAGTTTGGCGACAGGACACACGTCATGTCGTTCCTTACGTGTGTGCTCAGCACCGTGAACACGGGCGACGGTGGCTATAAATATAATAAATGGTATCAGGTGTATGGTCATGGAAACATACCGGAGAACATAGACATCACCAACTTTACGGACTTCACGGTGGAGATAGACAACTACTCTAAGGATACGGAGGGTGCTGACTTCTGTGTTGACCAGATAGTGTTCTACACCAGTACGGGCAAGATACAGGTGGAGCAGACGGGTGGCATGTGTGAAGATGAGAATTTGAGCATCACGGCCCTCATGTCGGTGGAAAACCTGGAGAACATGGTGACGCTAAGCGACAGCCCGAAGACTCTATACTATAAAATCTTCAAGATAAAGAGCAAGAACGAATACGGAACCGTCACGTTTGAGCCTTGCGATGATCCAGACCTCTATGGCAACGGTTCCAACCCCTACGGTCAGGTGGACATTAGTAAGTGCGTGCTCAAGGCCGACGGCACACTGGATGACAGCAGCCCTGAAATCACTGCAATAAACTCACATTATGTAATCAAGGACGGCATCCTCTACTTAAAGTTGATAGACAATAAGGTGCTCAATCTGCCGCAGGGATATGATTACTTCATTGCCATGCCGAAGAACCTTCAGTCGCCTGACCTGAGCAAGTGGGCTGACCCCAACAACGCCTGTGAGGTGTATAGTAAGTTCTTCCTGCCAAAGAAGACCTATATCCATTTCCTTGCTCTTAACGGCGACCATAATGTGGTGAGCCAGACCGTCAGGAGTGCATGCGGAAGTACAACGGCAGACGTGGACTTCTACATACAGGCGAACTATCCTGACGAGAACGAACCGTCCGGGTTCAAGGCACTACCCTATGGTACTGACGGTAAACTGTCTGATGACGGAGTGCTCTTTGATTACTTCCTGGGCACCAAGGAACAGATGAAGGAGAACTATCCCGGATATGACAAGTCGCTGCTGGAGGCTCTGCAGGCATACAGAGACTATGAGAGGACAGCCCCAATGACAGAATACTCAGCAACGTTGCGAGATGCCTATGCTATTGTCAATCCTACTTACTATAACATCATCAATGCGGCTGTCACCGATGGCTTACTGTTACTGAAGGCCTCCAGCAGGTTTGCGTATGAGCTTGCGGAACCTACTACGTCATTCTGGGCCGTTCCTGTCAATACAACATACACCTTTGACACTAAAGACTATACCGTCTGTGACTATATCCCCTTCACCTTCACGCTGGTTAGCAGCTCAGGCGGCCCGGAACTCGTACTTGGCTTCGATGATGTCGATTACGCATCGGCAGGCACAAAGCGAGTGCTGAGAGTGGGTCTGGAACAGCTCAACAAGATGCGCACACAGGGATATATACTCCATATTCCGGTGAATATGTTTAAGGATAAGTACGGAACGACTGCAGGAAAAGTATATTTAGCTTCTGACTCATATCTCACTCTTTCCTATACTGACGACCCGACATCGCCTGCCGTGGGTACGAGGTTTGCGAAGATTGTTCCAATCAATAGCATTGAGCCACGCCCTTGGGTTGACAAGGATCACATGTATCTGGCACTCAACCTTTCTAGCGAAAACTGTGCTATCAACTTCCATGAGGGCTATCAGTATGAGGTGCATACCACCTTCTATGATGCTGAAGACGATGGGGCTGTGTCACCCTGTATCGGTGACCTGTTTATGGTCATCAAGGTGGTGCCTGAGTTCGTCACCTGGGAAGCGCAGAATGTGGACAATGATGGAAATCCAACATCACCGCCAACCGACTATTGGAGTGCCAACTGGTATAACGACGGCAACTGGCATCGTTCTACCCGTGCAGAATTGTATAAAGGTAGTGGAACTCAGAATACAGCTACTGCCGGTCACCCCGACGGATATGACGACAACGGTGAAGGCTCGCTCAATACTCTCACCGCTGGCAGCAACCCTGGCTTCGTGCCCATGAAGTTCACCTACGTCACCCTGCCTACGGGCAACCATGCCCCCAGCCTTATCAACGAGCCGAGAGTAGTGGGCACAGGAGTAGGTGCACGTCGCCAGGGCGGTGGATTCCTCGACCTCACAAGGACCACCCTGCTCACTGACCGCAGCCCTAATGCCAATACCGAAGGCATGGCGCTGTCAGAGAGACAGAACAGTAAGCCTACGGAGAATATCTATTACGATATGATGGTGCGTTATGGCGAGTTCCACGACGGCGATGACCCTGAGGAGCATTACGGCGAGGGTTGCTTTGGCCACCGCTACCAGAAGAGCGACGGCACATGGGAAGACCAGGGTGTGCAGGACCTGACGGCTAAGGTCTTCGATGTGGAGAAGTTTCAGGGCAATGTGTGCCGGGAGATTTACTTCAAGCCTGGTGCAGAGCTGCTGCGTCCGCATCGTCTGCAGTATGAGAAGGCATGGGTGGAGAAGGAGATGGATGCCAACAAGTGGTATCTCGTCTCTGTTCCGATGAAGAACACATACGCCGGCGATATGTATGTGCCTGCCACGGCTATGACCGACTATAGCCTTGCGACACCCGCAACGGTCGTTGGCCGTCAGGTGACGGAGGCCTTCCAGCCTATCACGTTCAATACCACCACCTACAGCCGCACGCGCTATCCTATCTACCAGCGCTCGTGGGGCATGAACAATGGCACCGTCCATGTGAAGCAGAATGACATCCGCGCCAACAGCTATTCGGCAAATCTGAATTATAGCGCAGTAATTACGAATATGGCCGAGTGGGGACACACGTACAACGATGTGCAGGTGTCATACAACACCCTCACCGCTTTTGCCATTCGAGCCCATAAGAAGAACCAGTCAGACAAGGTCCTTATTCGTCTGCCAAAGGCCGACACCTCATTCGATTACTATGACTGGACCGGAGCCGGCTCTACGCCTGCCGCCGGTGCGAGCGCCAAGACCGTTGACAAGGTGAGCATATACCAGCTCGTGAGCGACTATCAGGATGATACCAACACCGAGACGTCGCCATTGGAATTTAATATCAGCGCCATGCAGCAGCAGGGTGACTACGTGCTGGTGGGCAATCCGTTCATGGTGTCTATCGACATGAAGAAGTTCTTTAAGTACAACACGGAACTGAGCACCGACGGCTACTGGACCTACGAGGGCAGCGTGGCTGAGGCTCACGCCGTTCCTGCAACGGAGAAGACCACCGTCATAAAGCCACTGCAGGCATTCTTCGTGAAGAAAGGCACGGCAACGAAAATCACCTTCAACAAGGAAATGCAGATTGACGGCAACTTCCCCACGCCTCTGGGTTGGCCTTCCGCATCGGCAAAGGCAGCCCTGGTGCTGACGGCAGAGAATGCTCAAGGTCAGTCGAAGGCCAGCGTGGTGATGGGCGAGGGAGCAAATGTTGAGACGCTCTTTGACTCTAACCTGGCTGATGTGCCTATGGTATATACCGTAGCTGACGGACAAGCCGTGAGCATCAATAATTCTTCACTCTTCACTCTTCACTCTTCACTTCCTTTCGGCGTGGTATGCAACAGCCAGGATGCCATAGACGTCACCCTGACAGGCATCGACAGCATGGAGGGCGAACTCTATGTGGTGGATGCCCTCAGCGGAATGAGGACGGAGGTGACAGAGGGTCAGACCGTCACGGTGGAGCCTAATGAGTATGGCCGTTATTTCCTCGTACGCGGTACTGCGACAGGCTTGACCGACCTGGAGGCACTGTCCGATGGCATCATGGTGAGTGTCCGCGATGGCATGGTGACAGTATCTGCCAGCAAGAATCTGGGTGAGGTGCGCGTCATGAATGTCAGCGGCGCAACGGTATATCAGGCATCTGACTGCGGTACGAGCACCCAGTTCCAGTTGCAGAAAGATGTCTATATCCTCGAAGCCAACGGTGAGGCTGGCAGAAGGACATATAAGATTCTGGTGAAATGAAGATAAAGAGTATAATAGTAATGCTGCTGTATCTGACGTGTGTCGGGTGCAGCAGCATTATTGATGATAATGATGAGGTGATAGAACACGTGCAGGTGGGCGACAAGGTGCCATCGTTCAGCGTCACCGTCACCGATGGCAGTGAGACGCGCACCTTCTCCACGAGCCAGTTGACGGGTGAGACCGTCATCGTGTTCTTCAATACGTGGTGTTCTGACTGCCAGCGCGAGCTGCCCTTGCTCAACGACTACTACCTGCAGCACAAGGACGACAGTGGTTTCCAGATGGTCGCCATCAGCCGTGCCGAGGGTGCCGATGCTGTATCACAATTCTGGTCAGAGCACAGCCTGCAGATACCTTACTCCGCACAGGACGACCGTCGCATCTATGATCTCTTTGCCTCTTCCGTCATCCCCCGCATCTACTTCGTCTCTCCGCAGGGCATAATCACACGTATTGAGGTGGAGCACGTAAATTCGCTACGTCCCGAGTGAATGGCACACTGAGGAAATAAAAAAAGCATCCGTTGTGGATGCCTTTTTTATGCGCTCCCTCTTGGGCTTGTTCCGAACTTGTTCGCCTGAGCGACTAGCGAAGAACCCTTGGTGCGAGCCTTAGAGGGACAAAAAAGGCATCCTGTTGTGGATGCCTTTTTTATGCG
>DEKQ01000013.1:0-4093 GCA_002353975.1 Prevotellaceae bacterium UBA2718 | reverse complement strand
GGGTGCAAAGGTACAATGAATTTGCGAAACAGCCAAACTTTTTTTGTGTTTTTTTTCTTTTTCAATTAAAAAAACTTGAAATAATGCTAATTCTACGGCTCTGATAACGTGCATTTGGGGGAAAAAGCGTAATTTTGTGGTACGTATGAAACTAAAACAAATTATAATCATTTTATGCCTGCTGGCCGTTGGACTTTCATCGACAGCCGATAAAAACAGTGACCACAACTACAGTGTGACGCGCAATATGGAGATATTCTCCTCCATATACAAGCATCTTGACATGATGTATGTCGATACTTTGGACGCTGACGTGACCGTCGGCGCAGGCATCCGCGCCATGTTGCGTTCGCTGGACCCCTACACGGAGTACTACCCCCCAGAGGAAGTGAAGGACCTGAAGACGCTGCTCACGGGCAAGTATGCCGGCATCGGAGCGCTGATAAAGCATGACATGCGCAATGAGTGCGTCATCATCGACGAGCCCTACGAGGGTATGCCGGCAGCCGAGGCAGGCCTGAAGAAGGGTGATGTGATAGTGGCAGTAGATGACACGCTGATGAAAGGCAAGACGGTGTCAGAGGTCTCTGCCATGCTGCGTGGTGAGCCCGGCACATCGTTCATCTTGAAGATACAGCGTCCGCAACCCCTCAGCGGCAAGAGCAAGACGATGAAGATCAAGGTGACGCGCCGCTCCATACAGCTGCCCTGCGTGCCATACTACGGGCTGTTGCCGCAGAGTGGCGATGAGAAGGTGGGCTATCTGCTGCTCACGCAGTTCACCGATGACTGTGCCCGCGACGTGCGACGCGCCCTGGTAGATATGCGCAGCCAGGGCATGAAGAGCCTTATCTTCGACCTGCGCGACAATGGCGGCGGCTCACTCAACGAGGCAGTGAAGATTGTCAATATGTTCGTCAGGAAGGGTGAGACCATCGTAAACACCCGAGGCAAGCTGAAGCGCTCGTTCAATGAGTATAAGACGACCTCAGAGCCGCTGGACACGGTGATGCCTATCGTGATGCTGGTCAACAGGAATACGGCATCGGCAAGCGAGATTACAGCCGGCTCGCTGCAGGACCTGGACCGTGCCGTGATCCTCGGAACACGCACATACGGCAAGGGATTGGTGCAGATACCGGTCGATTTGCCGCACGATGCATCGCTGAAGGTTACGATATCCAAGTACTACATACCCAGCGGACGCTGCATTCAGGCCATCAACTACAAGCACACGGGAGGCGGATACAAGGAGAATATCCCCGACTCGCTGACCCATGAGTTCAAGACGCGTGGCGGCAGGACGGTGCGCGACGGCGGCGGCATAAAGCCCGACGTGGAGATGAAGGGCGACTCGCTCGCCAGCATCACGGCGGGACTATTCTCCACCGGGGCGGACTCTACGGAGGTCGTCACGCAGTATGTGGTGAACTATGTAGCCAAGCACCCCACCATCGCTGCACCCTCAGAGTTCAGGCTGACCGATGCCGACTATGACGAGTTTAAGGCGATGGTCATCAACAGCGGCTTCAAGTATGACCTCGGAACCGGTAAGATGTTCGACGAACTGGTAAAGGTTGCGCAGATAGAGGGCCGCTACAGCGAGGCGCAGGCAGAGTTTGACGCCCTGAAGGCAAAGCTATCCAACAACCTGCCAGCCGACCTGGACCGCCATCGCGAGGTGATACAGAGCCTGCTGGAGGAGAATATCGTGACGTGCTATTACTATCAGCGCGGAGCAGCAGAGAGTATGCTGAAGTACGACAAGCAGGTAGCCCGCGCCCTGGAGCTGCTGAAGGATAAGGAGGAGTACGGAAAATTGCTGGGTAAATAGTCCCCATCACCCCCCATCCTCCCCACTAACCTCATCCTCCCCATTACCACCCATTAACCCCACTAACCCCATTAACCCCATAGCCTATGAAAAGTAAGAAAGACAGCAAGCGCATCAACAAGGCGCAGTTAGCCGAGAAGCTGGAGGCGTTCTTCGCGGCACATCCCGATGAGACGCTATCGTTTAAGACCATCTTCCGATTGTTGCACATCGACACGCATCCCCAGAAGATGCTCGCCATCGACATCATGGAGGATATGGCGTGGGATGATTACCTGACGAAGGTAAGCGACTCGTCCTATCGCCTGGCAGACAACACGCAGACGATGGTGGGAACATTCCGCGCAAAGGCAAGCGGACGCAACAGCGTATTGCCCGACGGCAGCGACAAACCTATCTTCGTGGCTGAGCGCAACAGCCTCTTTGCCCTCAACGGCGACAAGGTGCGCATCACCATGATGGCACGCCGCCGCAACCACATACGCGAGGCTCAGGTGGTGGAAATCATTCAGCGCAAGACGGAACAGTTTGTCGGCAGGCTGCAGGTAGAGGACGGTCTGGCATATCTTCTGCCCTTAGAGCCTATGGCATGCAATATCTTCATCCCCCAAAGCAAGTTGAACAAAGGCAAGAACGGCGACCGCGTAGTGGTGAAGGTGATGAAGTGGCCGGACAGTGAGCACCGCAGCATCGTGGCAGAGGTGATAGACGTTCTCGGGCCGCAGGGCGACAATACCGCAGAGATGCACGCCATATTGGCGCAGTTCGGGCTGCCATACAAATATCCCGAAGCGGTGGAAGAGGCTGCCAACAAGATAAGCGACAAGATAACGGAGGCTGACCTTGCAGAGCGCGAGGACTTCCGCGACGTGTGGACATGCACCATAGACCCTCACGATGCCAAGGACTTTGACGATGCACTGAGCATCAGGCAGCTCAACGGAAATCCTGGAGAAGCTCTCCTCCCCTCAGGGGGAGGCCGGGAAGGGGCTCTATGGGAAGTGGGCGTACACATCGCCGACGTGAGCCACTACGTCACCGAAGGCTCCGTGATAGACAAGGAAGCTCAGCAGCGTGCCACGAGTGTATATCTCGTTGACCGCACCATCCCCATGCTCCCCGAGCGCTTGTGTAACTATATCTGCTCCCTGCGCCCCAATGAGGAGAAGCTGGCATACAGCGTCATCTTCACACTGGACGACGAGGCGGTGGTGAAGAAATACCGCATAGTACACACCGTCATCAACAGCAACCGCCGCTATGCCTACGAGGAGGTGCAGGCGGTGATAGATGCCACTGCGCGTCTGCAGGCCAAGGATGTGGCGGTTTCAAAAAAGGAGCGTGAGGAATTACAGGCCGTCTTGGATGGCGAGCCATACAAAGAGCAGCTGCTCACGCTGAACCGTCTGGCGCATAAGCTGCGCGAACGCAGGTTCCAGAACGGCTCCGTGCGCTTCGAGCGCGAGGAGCTGCGCTTTGACATCGACGAGACGGGCAAGCCTACGCGCTGCTATTTCAAGAAGTCGCTGGCCGCCAACCAGCTGATAGAGGAGTTTATGCTGCTGGCCAACAAGACCGTTGCGGAGCATGTGGGCAAGGTTACGGCACCGCGCAACAGCGGCGGCGCAAAGGGCAAGAAGCCTGTGGGCAAGACTCTGCCGTACCGCATACACGACGCTCCCGACCCGCAGAAAATGGAGACGCTGCGCGAGTTTGTGGCGAAGTTCGGCCACAAGCTGAAGTCAACCGGCACCAAGGGAGCCACCGCCCGCGCCATGAACGCCCTGATGGACGAGGTGGAAGGCCGCCCCGAGGGCAACGCAATACAGATGGTGGCGCTCAGAGCCATGATGAAGGCAAAGTATTCTACCCACAACATCGGTCACTTCGGACTGGCATTTGAATACTACACCCACTTCACGTCGCCCATCCGACGCTATCCCGACACGATGGTTCACCGCCTGCTGACGCGTTATGAGAACGGCGGACGCAGCGCCAATCAGGACAAGTATGAGGAGCTGTGCGAGCACTCAAGCGAGATGGAGCAGCTGGCGGCACAGGCTGAAAGGGAGTCCATTAAGTATAAGATGGTGGAATACATGGGACAGTATCTGGGTGAAGAGTTCGACGCACACATCTCTGGCATCACCAGCCACGGCATCTATTGCGAGATAGACGAGAACCACTGCGAGGGAATGGTGCCCATGTCCGACCTCGACGACGACTACTACGACTTCGACGAGCGCAACTACCGCCTCG
>DEKQ01000085.1 GCA_002353975.1 Prevotellaceae bacterium UBA2718 | reverse complement strand
CTACTTCGACCTATACCATAGATGTAGGTCAATGCGATTTCGCCACGCTTGTTCTGGGGCAAATCTACTCCAACAATTCTTATTGCCATAAATGTTTGTAATGAATGAAAAAATACCTTAGTTAATTAACCTAATATGCATATCTCTGTCACTGTCTGCCCACAGGGGAACAGACTACGCCCAAGCGATGTTTACACAACATCCGCCAGAACGGAGGTGCAAAGGTACGCAAATTACCCTACACGCCGAAACAATTTAACATTTTGGCGCACAGATCCTTAACTTTTAATGTTTTTTAACCGCAAAAGGATTCTTGCTTATCGGTTATCCCTGACGAAGCTTGAACTTTGGGTTCTTCTTGTTGATTAAGAAGAGACGACCCTTACGACGAACGATAACGCAGTCGGGAGTACGCTTCTTCAGTGATGCTCTTGTCTTCATCTTGTTTCTATAATTTGTATATGAGTACTTGAATTATCAGTATGTCCACCCTACACGGCAGCAGCTTTGTCAGCTAACGTCAGAAGGCGGGAGGGCTGCCTCTTATTTGTATCGGAAGCAGATGCGACCCTTTGTGAGGTCATAGGGACTCATCTCTACCTTTACCTTGTCGCCGGGAAGAATCTTGATGTAGTGCATACGCATCTTACCCGAGATGTGGGCGATGATTTCCACTCCGTTCTCCAGTTCTACGCGGAACATGGCATTGCTTAGTGCCTCCTTGATGGTTCCGTCCTGTTCTATAGCAGATTGCTTTGCCATTTATTATTTATAAAAGGTGTATGTATTAAACTTTTGCGTGCGGGATGTATCAAATATGCACTGTCTTCTCTATTTCCTCGAACGATGACAGTATCTCAGCCTCGCCCTTGCGGATGGCTATGGTGTGCTCGTAGTGTGCTGCCGGCTTGCCGTCGCGCGTTACGACAGACCATTTATCTGGTAGCAGGCCGACACTGCGATTGCCCATAGTAATCATCGGCTCAATGGCTATGCACATGCCAGCCTTCAGTTTGGGACCGTTGCCACGCTTGCCGTAGTTTGGAACCTGCGGGTCTTCGTGCATCGTCTTACCGATGCCGTGGCCGCAGAGCTCACGTACCACACCGTAGCCATGCGACTCACAGTAGTCCTGAACGGCGTTACCGATGTCGCCGACATGGTTGCCATGCACCGCCTTTGATATACCGAGGTACAGGCTCTCACGAGTGACACGGAGCAGCTGACGCACCTCATCGCTGATCTCTCCTACGGGGAAGGTGTAGGCAGAGTCGCCATTGAAGCCATTGAGCAGCGTACCGCAGTCAACGGAGATGATGTCACCCTCTTTTAGTATCTGCTCCTCTGTGGGTATGCCGTGAACCACACAACCGTTGACAGAGCAACAGATGCTGGCAGGGAACGGTGCACCGTAGGGGTTAGGGAAACCAAAGAAGGTAGGCTCGGCACCATGATCGCGGATGAACTCGTCGGCAATTTTGTTCAGCTTAGCCGTAGAGACACCCGGAACGATGTGGCGGGAGAGTTCACCAAGCGTGCTGCCAACCAGCTGATTGGCAGCGCGCATGAGTTCTATCTCGTCTTCTGTCTTTAGATATATTGCCATTAATAAGCGCTTACCCCATTCTGGGGACGTGTGCGTCCTGAGTTGAGCAGGCCATCATAGTGGCGCATCATCAGATGTGACTCTATCTGCTGCAGGGTGTCTATCACAACACCGACAAGGATGAGGAGTGACGTGCCGCCGAAGAACTGCGAGAAGCCCTGCTGTACGTTCAGCAATCCGGCCAGTGCTGGCATGATAGCGATGAACGCAATGAACAGTGATCCAGGCAGAGTGAGGCGTGACATTATCTCCTCGATATAGTCAGCAGTAGGCTTGCCGGGCTTAACTCCTGGTATGAAGCCGTTGTTGCGCTTCATGTCCTCAGCCATCTGTGTCGGGTTGAGGGTGATAGCAGTATAGAAGTATGTGAATGCTACGATGAGCAGTACATATACTACGTTATACAGCACGGAGCGGTTGTCCAGCAGTGAGCGTGCGAACCAACCGAGATTGTCGCTGCTGTACTGTACTATTGCCAGTGGTATGAACATCAGAGCCTGTGCGAAGATGATAGGCATCACGTTAGCTGCGAACAGCTTGAGAGGTATGTACTGGCGTGCACCAGCCACCTGTGTGTTGCCTACAAGCTTCTTTGCATACTGTACAGGAACCTTGCGAGTGCCCTGTACCAGCAGTATTGCAGCGCATACGACAGCATAGAGGATGAGTATCTCAGCGATGAACATCACCAGACCACCACCGGTGATGGCGGTGAAACGGCTACCAACCTCCTGTACGAAAGACTGTGGCAGACGTGCTATGATACCAATCATAATGATGAGCGAGATACCGTTACCCACACCCTTGTCGGTGATACGCTCGCCAAGCCAGAGGATGAACATAGAGCCTGCTGCCAGTATGATGGTGGCAGGAATCATGAATTCAGTCCATGAGAGGCCTGTGGCGAGAGCACCGGGCGACTGCATCTTAAGGTTCATCAGGTAGGACGGAGCCTGGAAGAGCAGGATGGCTACTGTCAGGTAGCGCGTGTACTGCATAATCTTCTTTCGTCCACTCTCACCCTCACGCTGCATCTTTTGGAACGAGGGCACAGCGATGGCCACCAGCTGCATCACGATGGAGGCAGAGATGTAAGGCATGATACCCAGCGCAAAGATTGATGCGTTAGAGAATGCACCACCGGAGAACATATCAAGAAGTGACATCAAACCACCTGCCGTCTGCTGCTGCAGCTTCTCGAGGTTAGCCGGATTGACACCCGGCAGAACTACGAAAGAGCCAAAGCGATAGATAGCGACGAAGAGGATTGTGATGAGAAGCCTGATGCGCAGGTCTTCCACCTTCCAGCAATTCTTCAGTGTCTCAATAAATTTCTTCATATCTCGTTGTATGAATTAAAACGTCAAAGAAGTTGTTACAGCACTACAGCCTCGCCGCCGGCAGCCTTGATAGCCTCCTCGGCGGTCTTGGAGAATGCATTGGCCTTCACTGTGAGCTTAGCCTTCAGCTCGCCGTTGGCAAGAATCTTAACGAGCTCCTTACCGTTGGTGAGGCCTGCCTCAACGAGCTGCTCAACGCCAATCTCTGTATAGCCCTTGCGCTCTGCGAGCTTCTGGAGCGTAGAGAGGTTGACTGCGAAGTACTCCTTGTGGTT
>DEKQ01000004.1 GCA_002353975.1 Prevotellaceae bacterium UBA2718 | reverse complement strand
CTTACCCAGTTCCAGCCCTCCTTCAGTTTGATGGTCTGTACAAAGTCGTAGCTGTTCTGCAGGATAACAGGGTTGACATCCGTGCCGATGATGGCATCCTGCTTGAAGGTATAGACCTGACCGTCGGCAGGCTTCACACTGTAGACTTTGCCAGAAGAGGCATCAAAGAAGCGGAAGCTCAACTTAGGTCTTGAGGCATCGTCATTCAGATAGCCATAGATGGTTAGATAGGCCAGTGCTTCGTTGGCGTTGGCATTGTCATTGATCTCGAGATGAGCCACACCCAGTACTCGATGATTCTCGTCGAATGCAGCCAGAATATCCTCCTTAGAGCTTGCCACCATACCGTCAATCTTGACGCGGGCCACCATCATCATGGTCTCGTTCATCTGTATCAGACTGTCGCAGACAGCCCATTCCGGTTCATCACCACGTACACGCAGCGTGATAGGTAGCGGTTCCGACATCTTGTTGTCACCAATCAATGAAACCTGCTCATTGTAAGTACCTATATTTATATAATTGTTAATGGTGAACGTGATCTTCTGCTCGTCGAGGGCGCTGACAGTACCACGGGTTTGTGAAGCCGAGATCCAAATGGGCAGGTCTTCTATTGAGAAGTTCTGCGTCACACTGCTCAGATTCTTCACAGTAGCCTCGAAGGTCATTCCCTCGCCATAGTTCACAACCTTATCTATGCGCTTCACATCCCAGCGCAGCGGGTTGCGGTTGACATAGAGGTTCAGTGTGATGGGCGATGCCATCGTATTGCCCTGCAGGTCGGTCACTTCCTTCACGGTGACGTAGATGTTGGTCTTCTCCACCATGAAGTCTGGCTGCTTGATGTTCATGTACAGCTCGTTTCCGTTGGCCACATAACTGTACATCAGGTTGTCGAGCTGGGCGTTGCTAACTATCGGTGCGTAGGAGTCGCGTGCCGCCATGGCTTCGACCTCAGTCTGGGCCACCAGGGTGTCGCGCCGTGCTGTCATCTCTCCCCGGTCGGAGACATAGCGCTTGAGGCTGATGCCTGTAGGCTCCAGATGCTGCTGGTTGTCATCCATCTTCTCGGAGCGTCCGAAGTCCAGATAAGCCAGCATGGCGCTCATGGTGCCGAGCGGCGTATGGTTCGAATACTCCTTGATGAGGTTCAGCGGCAGCACGCTCTCAAACATTCCGACCTCGTCGATATGGCCGTTCATCACATTCGTTGGCGTGTTCTTGTCCACATAGGTGGCACCCAAGGCGATGTGGTCGCCAACGATACCAGCCAGGCTGTCTGCTGGGAACGATTCAACCAGTGCCTTGTCCGAATATACATTTGCCACATTCTGTGAACGTGAGACTGTCATGGCGAAGTGGTGCCAGCTGCCTTCAGATACTAATGCTGATGTCACCTTCTCAAAGCCCTGTGAACGGACATAGAGCTTACGATCCTTCACACCGATGTTTATCTGGTTCTCGTCGCCGTAATTGGCTTCGCCGTTGGAGAACAGAGTGGCGTTCTCGTCGTTCGTGCGGAACCAGAACGTCAGCGTGTAGTCGTGGTTCTTCGAACGCATAAACCGGTCGGATTTCAGACGCAGACCCTTGTCACCCTTGATAGCCATTGAGATGCCATGAGGACGCTTCCAGCTGGTGCCTGACAATGCGAGGTCCATGCTGCCGGGAGCCTTGTCGTAGCCCCAGGTGCCCTCACCCTCGTTCAGCGGATAGTAGTCGAGCAGTCCACTCTCGTAGCCCGTCAGCTTCTTCTTACTATAGCTTCCGAGTGAAGCGGCATCCATGGCGCGGTTCCACAAGCGGAACTCCAGCATCTCACCCTTATATAATATTTCGCGTGTGAAGTCACTATTAGAACCTAACACCAAGGCCGAATAAGCACCTTCATATCGTTCTGTAAGTTGCTTGCTGCCGATAGCCTTGTTTCCGTCGTAGAACTTCACGGTTGTCTTATCGCCGCTTTGGTCGAGCACGTAGGCCACTTGGTGCAGCATATTGTTGAACGGCACGATGCTGTCAGACTGCAACGTCTCGCCATTGATGGTGGCTGAGAGTTTCCTATCGGCAGTCAGTCCGAAACGCAGTCCCTTCTCATCGCCGCCATGCGAGAACACCGTCATCTCGCGATTCTCGGTGGCTGGATTCAACATGATATCCACGGTGAAGCTCTTACCCTTCAGGTTACGTTCACCCTGGGTAACAGCCACTGCATTACCGTCGAAGCTCAGCGATGTTGACGTTGAGATGTCGTTGCTCATCAGCGTACCTAATACTTCGAAGTTATTGATGTCGCGCAGGTAGTTGCCAGCAATAGGCTCAGAGAACTTAATAAGTATGTCTTCGCCGATACCTAAGATGCCGTTGGTAGGCTCAGGCGTGCCGAAGGCTACAGGGCGACGGGTGTCCTTGATGCCCTTCAGCACCTCCGACGAACCTGTCAGATAGCCACCGGCATGGCGGCAGTAGCTCACAGCACGGATGTCGTAGTACTGCTCTACGGGGTCTGTCTCGCCATAGAACGGTGCCACGATGATGCCGGAGGTGGGAATGGTGTCGGTCACGCCGCTGGCTTTCTTCTGCAATTCCTTGTCGGCATAATATGAGCAGACGTTCACCCAGTCTTTGTCGCCCTGGGTCGAGAGTTTGTATTGCAGCTCGATGTGGTCGAAACTGGGCCAGTTGGTGTCGAAGCCCTCTATGCGAACAGGCATATAGTAAGCCTGGCGATCGCCATCCAAGGGGCTTTCTGTGTTCATCACCCAGTTGTTGCTGGGCACGCTCACCTTCACCTTGCCTGCCGATGGGATGAAGTGTGCCGAGATGGGACATTCAAACACACGGGCATTGTCATCCGGATCCATCAGGCAGAGGGTGATGTCCTCATAATCGAACTCCGTATCGGGATAAAGCTCTACCCTCTTGGTAAAGATGGTGTGCTTTCCGTCGGCACCGATGACAGGATACAGGGTGATGTTGGTGCCCTGCGTGGAGGCAGGCACACCATCCACTAACACCTTGGCACCCTTGGGATTCGAGTTGGCCTTGATGAAATACTGGAAGATGGGCGAAGCCTGTTCGGGGTAATCGGTCTCGTTGGCTATGTGCAGCGTGAATCGTGCGGGTTCGCCGTATGGCACATTGCTCACCACAGGCTCGTCAACCCAGATTCTGGGTTTGTCGGCAGGGATGGTAGCGACATCCAGCACGGTGCCCGGCTGGAACCACTTCGTCTTGCGCTCACCCTCGTAGGGCTCACAGGTCACACCACCAATAGTGCGGAACACGAAGTCGGAATACACCTTCGTTCCATAGTCCAGATAGCTCAGGTAAGTCGTACCTAAGCGGCCGTCGCGCACCTTATCCAGCATGTCTTCTGTCAGTTGGATGAAGACATTGTTCGTCGAATCACACGTAAATTCGTTCGCCGTGCGATAGACTTCCACTGAGAGGCTCGACTTGCTGGCTGTTGCTAACGTGAAGCCAATCTTCTTGGAGTGCGTCTCCGTCATGTTATACTTGTCGCCAAAGGCTGCTTCGAGAATGGGGGTGAATGATGTCTTCACCTTGACAGCCAGAGTCTTGGCTACAAATTCTACTTTTTGATCTTCGGTTTTTGTCTTCTCTTTATAACTGAGTGTTCGGTCAGCCTTTATGGCATTCCATGATTTTAAGAATGTACCCAGAACCGAAAGATATGCACCACCAAAGGCACCGCCATCTGCCAATAGCGGATAGCGCAGGTAGCGCGAATTCGTCTCACTGGTCGTGAAGTTCTCACTATACTGAATCGATGCAGCGCCGCCATCAAAGTCGTAGCGTTTCACCAGGTCGGAAGACATGACGGACAACTTCTCCTGTTCGTTCTTAGCCAGGAAAGCCATCCATTGAGCCACTTCCTGATTCAGCGAACTAATGCTGTCGCCTGTCTCGTAGTGGTTACCATTGCCGTCAACCACCGTAGCCTGAGCCTTCTTGGGCCAATAAATCTTGTACTTGAAGCCGAAGAATTCATCGTTTTTGTCGACCTCACTGACATAGGCCGGATAGCCCTGCTTGTCGGCCAAAGTCTGGGCGCTGGCCTCGCTATACCCCTTGGGCAGCAGCAACGAGTTGCGCAGCTTAATCAGGTCGGGCAGCAGTTCGTTCTCGATATAGAACTGTGAATGTACGAAGGTAGTTTTCACGACATTGCTCACGCCTAAAGCGTCATTGCGCGTCAGGTAGATGGGGTTGCCCGTATCGTCAGTACCCTGGGCCAACACCTTGATCGTGCCCACAGGCACCTTGACGGTAGCACCTTCCTTGGTCTTAAAGGTGCCGCCTTCGTGCAACTTCAGCGTTTGGTAAACACTGTCGGGAATGACCGTTACCGTCAAGGCATCCTGAAGGATATTCATCATCGATGCGCCGATGAAGAGGTCGCCCTTGGGGCCTACCCACTTCTTACCGGAATTGGTCTGTATGCGCTCCGTGACGTCGATGTTGTAGTTGTAAACCCATGAGAAACCGAAGCTGGTCTCAATATCAATGTCAAGGTATGTTGATTTATCTGTTTGGTTCCAAACGCCATTTGCAATCATATTCGTCATTGCTGTAGTCTCCCAGGTTTGAGAGCCACTTCCCAATGTTGTGTTGATATTCACACCGACAGAGGCAGAAAGGTCTGCCGAGTAGCCGTAGCTCATCTTCGATCCTTCCTCAATATACGAGTAGCTGCCGCCACCCGGTGGGTCGCGCAGGATATCGAACAGAATGGGGACACCGGTAGCGACAGTCTTCCTGCCTTCAGCCTTGGCTCTGGTTGCCATTACAAAGCCTTGTAGGATACCACCGTTCAGCGGTTTCACGTCGTAGAAGGAGTTGTCGTATTCCAGCGTGATGCTGATGTGCTTCAGGGCATACTCATCCGTCAGGTCGAAGGTAGCGTTCTCGGGCGTGAAGATATACGAGCCCGTGCCCTCTTTGTCGAGTGTAATCTCCTTGCTGTCGGTATTGCTTAGCATGGCATTCTTGATGGTCACCTTGCCGCCATTCAGGGTCACAATGTCGGGAGTAGCATTGGAATTGTTGTTCCAATAGTACATCTCGCAGGCCTGCAGCGTGAAGCCGTAGGGCGAACCTGCCATGAAGACCGGATAGCCGAACGAGTAGGTGGGAACCACCTTAGTGGAATCCTGCTGATCTTTCTTGTTATACCAGAGATGAATCTCGGACTTGTTGCCGATGATGTCCGTCGAAATCATTTTCTGCACACCGAAATAGTCCTCGCCACTGGGGTTAAACTGCTTGACCTTAACAGTGGGCACAGCATGGTAGATGCGGTTGTAAACCACGGTGTCGTTCTTACCATTGAACGTCATATCCACGGTCTCGCCCACCTTGCCGTCTTGGAACAGGGTGGCGTAGCCCTTGGCCGACACCTCGATGACCTTGTACTTGGCGGGGGGCAGCATGACCTGGTATTCGCCTGTCTTGGCATCAGGACGAACGGTCAGCGTGTGGCGGGTAATATCCACGCGTGTAGTATCCTTTTCGCCAGCACCGAAGGCTGTCTTGTAGGTAGCGCTCTTCACCGTCTCGTCATCCTGCTTGCGGATGAGCCACGAGGCGTTGTCGCCCTCCAGCTGGATGACTATCTTCAGCGAGTCGCCCAGGTTGTTCTTCGAGAGGCTGTTGCCAAGCGGCCTGCTGCCCTCGATGTCACCACCTACTACGCGACCGCGCAACACGACAGTAGTAGAGTCCCAAAGGAAGACTCCCGCGACGTCATTGATAAAGTTATATTTATACTTTTGATCCTCGCTGGCGGCATCATGATTCACCAGGAAACCGTCGTTGGCAAAGTAGTGTCCTTCCTTCACAGCCTGCACCGTGTGAGGGCCACGCGGGATGCTCAGCGCAAAGGCACCCTGGTTGTCGGTGATGATGACCTGTTTGCTGGCATCGTGCATCACGTTGCCGTCGAGCTTGAACGAGACGCCCGGCACAGGCATTGAGGTGTCGCGGTAGTACACATGACCTGAATAGACAAAGTAGTTGTCCATATAGAAGTTAAAGCCCTGCGACCAGTTCGTGTTCTGGCTGAAATATACCAGTCCGTCGCTGTTGGGGCCTACGAAATTGCCACTGCCGCCTGTTGCGATGACTTCCACGGTATAACTGCCGTTCTTGTTGTAAGGCAGGTTTCTGAACTCGTAGTAGCCTTCGTCATTGGTAGTGGTCTCATAGACAGCCTGGGCACCGGGAATACTGCCATTTGGATGGCACTGTACTGTGACACCACCCATGGCTGTACCGTCAGACATGCGGATATAGCCGTCGATCATACCCGTCTTCACACAAGCACCTGTGCAGCTCTCCTTCTCGATATTGGTGCCCTCGCACTGATAGACGCTCTCCACGCGGTAGTCGTAGTCCTGCTGTACCAGTACGGTCTTATCCTCGTAGAACAGCTGGTTCAGGTTGGTGGCGATGGTGTCTGCCTCGGGCCATTTCTCATTGTTCAGGCTGACGTTCGGATCATGCTTACGACGCAATACGCGGAAGTAGTCGTGATCGCCACCAGTGGTTTCCCACTGCAGCAGCACGGACGACTGCTTTGCCGTTGCCGTCAGCGCGGTGATACGATTGCTATTCTGGAAACGGTAGCTCTTGTCGCCCTGGTCGGCCTTCGTCACGGCATAGGCAACGCTATTTTCTTTCGAACCGACAATAGATAATGGCGACTTGCCTCTCTCCACAACCAAGTCGAAGGAATAATCAACGCACTTGCGCGACAGCTCTTGCGTGAACTGCTGTTTATTGATGGCATCTTCGTTGCCCGACAAGTCTATCAGCTTGCTCTCCACGCCCTTCTCGCCATGCATATTGATGCGCAACTGCAATTTGGCACGCGGATCCCAGACGGTGGTACCGTAGAGAGTACCCGACTCACGAGAGTAAGAGGGTACTATGGCGTTGCCGACTATCTTCCAGTTGTTCTCGCCTAACTTCGAAAGCAGTTGGGCATCGGTGAGGTTAACGCTTGTCATACCCTGACCGACAGATGTGACTGCCATCTCTGGAACGACCATATCGCCATCTACTGTCCAGTTTCTTGTTCCCAACTTGTCTATCAGCGTTTCGTTCGACCACTTTCCTACATTGCGGTTGTCGCTGTACACCGACGACCAGTCGTGAGTGGAATAGTTGCTGTTGTCACAGTCAACTTTGACTAAGGCTGCAACAGCTATAGAAATGGGTTTATACAATCTGTAGCACATTTCCAGATTCTTGATATTGGTATAGGTACCATTCTCGTAGCAGTTTCTGATAAACCATGTGCCAGGATTGTCGTAAGAATTACAAATGAATGGCGCTGCGTAGGAGTTATCCCAACTGGTGGCAGTCATGGTACCGTCAAACAGACAGTCGACCATGCTAACACTGTACAGTCCCGCATTTGCAATAAATCCAGAGGCGATGCAGGCATCGGAAGTATCAATAATGTCGGCAGATACGCGGACATTATGAATAACTAATGTTCCACCAGATTCATAAGTACTATTATGAATATATTTCACCAGACCTCCAGGATTTGTACCACGAATAGTACCCGTGACATGGAGATTCCAGATCGTCGCACTACCAACGTAGCTGAACGGGGCAGCAGCGCTTCCATTAGAAGGATTGATGTTGCAATTGATGGTGTGACCATTGCCATTGAAGGTGCCCATGAAAGGTCTGACGAAGGTACCGATTGACTCAGTGATGGTAATGTCGGCAATCAGGATAGCGTTGGTATTTGGGTCCTCATTCACCTTTTGACCAAAGGTCTTCCAGTCGTCAGCATTGCGAATGATAAAATACTTTTTAATACCGATTTCCGTCGTCTCACTGCCGTCGTAGAGTTCGGAATAGTAGCAATCTTGTATCTCTAAAGGATACGCTATGCCGCTATTAGCACGGGCGAAGGTCTTACAGTTATCCATCTTCGTGCTGATTCGCGCAGGCTTGAAGTAACAATTATGGAAAAAAGGAATATAGGTCGTTTGGTCTATCCAGCCGACAAAGCCGCCATTGCTGTGGCATTTCTCGCCTAAGAAGCTGCCATCAAAGAGACAATCAAAAAAGCCCACCCTGCCATTAATTGCATGAGCCACAAAGCCACCATTGGTGGCATCGCCATCGACAGAGCTGTCAAGGGTGACGGAAGACTGACACGATGAGAAAGTAACGTCTTTATTCATGACCTGACCGACGATACCACCGCTGAACTTTGCACTCGAGGTAATAGTACCAGCCACTTTCAGCTTAGAGAAGTATGCTCCCACGACATAGCGGAAAGGAGCCGTGTATTCTTGTGTACTTTTGTAGTGGACGGTCAACGTGTAGCCATTGCCATTGAAT
Organism: Prevotellaceae bacterium UBA2718; assembly: GCA_002353975.1. GTDB lineage: Bacteria > Bacteroidota > Bacteroidia > Bacteroidales > Bacteroidaceae > Prevotella. The sequence goes on along the minus strand of DEKQ01000004.1, from coordinate 2,695 downwards.
TCGCCTTGATAGGGATGGTCCTTCGTGCCCACCATAGTCTGGCTCTCGCCGAGGTCGATGTCGCCGGCAAGATAGGCGCCGAGGCTCTCCTCACCGTTGTTGACGCGCTGGGCAAAGCGCTCAAAGTCGGCCACGGAACGGATGATGACATTACCACTTGGACTAGTTTCGGGACCGCTGAAGTTGAAGGCAAAGTCTGCCTTGTGTACATCGTCGTTCCACTCGGTGGCGCTTCGTGTGACGGTAGCATTGTTGATGCCGAAAAGACTCAGAACAGCCGGAATCTGCACCTGCGCATACTTGGCGGCAGGCGTCCATCCCCACAAGGTGGTAGCCTGGCGGCGCACGCGATAGGTGACGGGCTTGCCCTGATAGCCATCGAGCATGGTGCTGTCAAGGATTTCATAGTTCATCTTGTTGCGTTCATACAGTTCCTGACCAATCGTTACCCATGAGGCATCGCTGGGGTCAGTGCTACCCGTCATGTTGCGCTGAATGTCGAACATGTCGTTCTCCATGATGTCGGCCAGCTCGGGCAAATCCACCTGCCACCTTACAACCACCTTGCCATCGTTGCGCATCGTCGCTGTCAGCGCGGTGGGGGTATGAAGCATGGGGACACTGATCGGATTTGACGACAGCTCATTGGGAATCTTCGTGCCGTCGCTGGCTATGGCCTTACCTCTGAGTATCACGCTGGAGTAGGGGCGGTCCATGGGTACATTGACATAACCCGAGAGGCTGCTGGTCTCCACCTTCTTGATGGTGACATGGCCCGTGGCAGCGTCAATCATACTCAGCTTGGCATCACTCAGCGTCTTCAGCTGGGCATACCAGGGAATCATGATATAGCCCGCACTGCTCTTGTCGAACGCCAGCATGGGGTCCATCAGCGTGATGGAGGAACCAATCGGCTGTGGACAGTCATAGTCGTCGAACTTATGCTCTACCTCCGAGTGACTGTAACGGTCGTCATATCTGAACTTGACGCGCATCTTCAGTTTCTTGCCACGCCACTGGTAAGGCACCTTCCAGCGAATCTTCGCCGTATGGTGGTCGTCGTCGTCAGCATCGCGCTTCAGCACCCAGCTGACGGAACCGTTGTTACGGGTAAAGGCCACAAGACCACTGGTGGTGTTGACAATTTTGAATTCGCCTTCGGCACTGGCTTTGAAGGTGACGGGCTTGTCCTGGTCGCGCGACTCGTCGTAAGCATAGTAGAGGATACTGGTCTCGCTCTCACCCTCGGGCGTGACGTAGATGTAACCCCACGTGACGGCATCGTTCGACGAGGAGTCCCAGATGAACACTGGGATGGAGTACTCAATCTCGCAATCGCCCACCGTCATCCACGTGAAACCCTTCGATTCAGTAAAATACCACGCTCCGCTGTCAGCCTTCGTGTTGAGGCTCAACGCCCATAGGCAGACCAGCAAGGAGAGACGCATTGCCATACAAGAGAGATTGGTTTTCGGTCTTATCATAATAATATATGGTTTTATTGTTTTTAACGGTTGTAGCCACCGAGGGAGTCGAACCCTCGGTGGCATAGGGGGATAGGGGTTAAGTGCCCCGGGCACTGTGGAACGGCTTTTTACTCTGCCAACTTCATCGTAAAAGTCTTGATGGTGGTAAAGCTGCTGCCGTCATTAGACCTCTGCAACTTAAGATTACCTTTGATATACTGGTTGTTGTAGCTGTTGACAATCGCCTGTATGCGGTTAATCAAGTCGCTCTCGTTGGCAACCGTGTTATTGATAGACTGCATCGCATTGGTCAGTTCATTATTGAAAGCCTCTACCACATCTTCATGCCCCTTGACAAATTCCAAGTCCGACCCATCAAGTTTGTAAAAGGTTTTTTCTGTTCTAATCTCAGTTTTTTCCTCGCTTTTGCAAGAAGTGAATACGACACTTGACATTGTCATGCAGATTAAGGCAACTGCGGCCATCATGATTTTTTTCATTGTGTATTGTCCATTAATTTATAATAATTTATAATGCAAATTTGTAACCTAACGTTATCTGGAACAGGTCACTGCGTGCCTTGTTGCCGTTGTCTTCCTTGTTTGTTTTTGTAAGACTTACGTTGTAACGGATGTCAATAACAAAATCGCGATATTCGTATGAAGCACCAATGGGGATGGAGAGGTTGAGTTTTTTACAAGCATCCTTGATATCTTTATCCCCAATTTTGGCATTCATCAGAAAACCGAATTGCACACCTGTCTTCAGAGCGAGGCCCTTGGCGACATAGAAATTACCTGTCAGAGGAACATTCAGATAGTCGAGCTTAGTGGTTTCGTCTACATTATTGCCTTTAAACTTCCAACCTTGCTGGGCATAGCTAAGCCCTGCGGCAATACCCAGCCAATCCATGGCATAGTATTCGCCTTCGACGCCGGCTACAAGTCCTACGCGAATCTTGTTGTCCACACCTGCGAGCGTAGTATACTCGCCCGACAAACTACCGAGACCGATACCCACTTTAGGCTGGAGGGTAAATGTACCTTTGTCGCGCAATGTGTTCTGCGCACTGGCTGTCATAGCTACTATAGCCATTACAGCAATCATCATCTTTTTTCTCATAATTACAATTGTTTGAGTTGTTAATATTGAACTTACATTTGTATTCTGCCGCAAAATTACGTAAAGAAAATGAAACACGCAAGGCCAAAATCGCCGCAATCGAAGAT
>DEKQ01000147.1:1854-5325 GCA_002353975.1 Prevotellaceae bacterium UBA2718 | reverse complement strand
AATGCCAAGACCGTTTGGCCTGACTGGACGGGCTATGACGCTGCCCGCAAGATGCAGCGCGACCTGCTGACAGGCGACAACTGGCCTGCTGAAGAGATTGATGACAACCCCGACCGCTACATACAGTGGGGCATAAAGCCTGCTGTCGGCACAGAACTGAAGATTGACCAGATTTCACTCTTCGCATCAGGCTGCGGCGGCAATGGCATGTGCTGCCACATCTACTACTCCACCGATAACTTCGAGACGCGCACCACCATCTACGAAAAGAAGAGTATGCCTGCCAACAATCCGCAGTATGTAGAGGCCAAGCCAGTGCTCACCGTCAAGGAGGGTCAGGAGCTCCTCGTTCGCGTGTATCCTTGGTACAACGGTGCTGCCAGCGGCAAGACCATCTGTCTGTCCGACCTCACCATCCACGGCATGGCAGTATCAGCTACAGGCATAAGCCAAGTAAGCACAGACAACAGCACGACTACGGCTTTTTTTACCGTTGACGGTCGTCAACACGCCCAGATGCAGCGCGGCCTGAATATCGTTCGCATGAGCGACGGAAGCATCAAGAAACTCATTTACTAATACTAATCTATAAACAATTATGCAAAAGAAAAACTATCTCACAAGACTGCTGGTTGCACTCTTTGCCCTGCTGCCCATGACGGTGGCAGCCCAAGAGAGCGTGAAACTGGCGGAGTGGAACATGGAGAACAGCGCTGATATCGCTGTCACATGGTTCAAGGACGGAGCACCCCAGATTGCTCCCGATGAAGCTATTGGCGACAAGGCCAACTATCTCTTGACCGGATGGAGCGAAGGCCGCTATTGGCAGCTCTGCACCGGCTATCAGAACAAGGTGCTGCGCATAGAGAATGCCGCAGAGAATGCCATCACAGACTACACCGATGCCTCTAAGCACAATGTGTATTACGAGGTTCAGTTCCCTACCACAGGCTACAAGAACATCTCCGTGGACTTCGCCTGTGCCTACGGTGCCAATGCCGAAGCAACGCTGGAGGCAGTAGTCTCTACCGATGGCGGCGCCACATGGTTTGACGCAGGGGCATATAAGACCGCTGCCACTTGGTGGACATACAACAAGAACACCGTGCAGCTCTCTGCCAACAATAAGGACAAGGTAATCCTGCGACTCATCGCCGGCAACGGATTCAAGTCAAACTGGAACATGGACTATGTGGTAATCAATGGCGAGAAGATGGAAGAAGCCAAGCCTGTTAATGAGAAGGACTTCACCCTCTCATGGCCTCTCGGCAAAGGCGTTGACGACGTCACCGCTGCCCAGGTGAATACCCCTGGACTGTTCAGCGTGGCAGAGTTTGACTATGGCAAGCTGAACATCTCTACTCAGCGCGCTGCAGGAACTTCGCAGCAGACTCTCTACAAGCCCCTGAATAATAACGCAGGCTCGGCTAACGATGACGATGTGCTGACCTTCACCATCAAGCCCAAGAAGGGACTTACCTTTGCACCCAAGTCGTTCTCGTTCGAGTCATCAAAGTGGGGAACAGGCGGCGGCAAGTTTGATGTCATTGCCATAGCAGGCGGCACTGAGACCGTGCTGGCACAGGGATTCAGCCCTGAGCGCAACAATGAGTTCTCAAAACTCTCCTATGACCTGTCAAAACTCTCCCTCGACGCTAACGGCCTGGTACTGAAGATCAAGGTCTATTCACTTGCAACCAACAAGGAGTATGGCTTTGGCAGCATCGTGCTGACCGGCGATGTCAGCGGTACACCAGAGGCTGTCCCTGCCTATACGATGAGCGTAAAGCTGGGCACTGAGGGAGCCGGCTCTGTATCATGCAACCCTGCCGGTGCAGAGTTTGATGAGGGTACTGCACTGACAGTGACAGCCACTGAGAACTTCGGCTACCACTTCGCAGGATGGACCGATGCTGACGGAAAGGCAGTATCTACAGAGAACCCCTACAGCTTTGAAATTGCACAGAACACCACACTCGTGGCTACCTACACTAAGAACAACGTCTATGCACTGAACATGAAGCTGGAAGGCGGAGCTAACGAGAACCTCGTGCAGTTCCTGCCTGAAGGCAACTACGTGGACGGCGTACACTATTACGAGGAAGGCACAGACGTAAAGGTAACGGCAGTGAACAACCGCATCCTGACCTTCACCAGCTGGGAGGGCGACGCCCAGGGCACAAGTGCCGAGTACGACATCAAGATGGACTCAGAGAAGAATGTCACCGCCAACTTCTCAGCCACTGACTTCATCGTGGGTTGGGATCTCTACAACGATGCTCCCAAGAGTGAGCGTGCTGCCGACTATAAGGCAGACTCTGAGAATGCCGGACTCCTGTCTCTGCGCACCGCTGCCGGCGAGACAAGCAGCTGGCTCGCCAACGGCGTTGCTGCAGGAAAGATGAACGGCAAGTACGGGGCACGCGTATGGCGCCCACTCACTGGCAACTATTACTTCGAGATTTCATTCTCCTCCAAGGGCTATGAGAACCTGAAACTGTCGGCCTCTGTCGGTGACGACTACAATGCCCACAACATCATCTACGCACAATACAGCATCGACGGCGGTCAGACATTCAAGACCTTCGGCACCTACAACCTGCCCAACCGCGGCTGGGACTCACAGGAGTTTGACCTGCCAGCTGATGCAGCCGGCGTGGATCGTCTCTTCATACGCTTCATGCCTGACTACGACTCACCTATGACAGGAGTAGCAAGTGACAACGACGGTACGGCCATTGCCGACATCTTTGTGCTGGCCGACGCTACAGGCGCTGCCGACGAAGTGGCGACTCTCGTATCAAGCACGCCGTCTGACAAGGCTACAGGAACATCACGCAATGGTTCCGTAATTCTCAACTTCGACAACAAGATAAAGGCCGGCACTGGCACAGCGACACTTAACGGCGAGCAGATAAGGCCAATCATCAGCGGCAAGTCAGCTATCTTCAAGTATGCAGGCCTGAAGTATGCCACCCAATATACCTTCACCATGCCGGAGGGCGTGCTCGTGAGCCGCAGCGGAAAGACCGTGGCAGCCACCTCCATCACCTTCACCACCATGGAGCGTCAGCAGCCCGAGGCTAAGCTCTATGATGCTGTAGTGGCCCAGGACGGCAGCGGCGACTACACCAAGTTGCAGGATGCCATAGACAATGCGCCTGCAGGACGTGCCAAGCCTTGGCTCATCTTCGTCAAGAACGGACGCTACAACGAGCACATCGACATACCGGCCACAAAGACTCACCTCCACATCATCGGTCAGGACCGCGACAAGACCGTTGTCTATGACAATCGTCTCAGCGGTGGCGACAACGCCTATCCCGTTGACCCGGGTGCCACAGTGGTGGTAAAGGCCGCTGACACATTCTTCGAGAATATCACCCTGGAGAACAGCTACGGCTATGAGAAGCTTGACGGTCCGCAGGCTCTGGCACTGAATACCAATGCCGACCGCGTCTGCATGAACAA
>DEKQ01000147.1:0-1801 GCA_002353975.1 Prevotellaceae bacterium UBA2718 | reverse complement strand
CGCCACTACATCAAGAACTCGCTCATCGAGGGTGCCGTTGACTTCATCTACAACAACGGTGACGTATTCCTCGACGGCGACACACTGCAGATTAACCGTCCGAGCGGAGGCTATATCGTAGCGCCTCGCCACACTGCCGACACCAAGTGGGGCTATGTATTCCAGAACAACATCATCCGTCCACGCAAGGGCATCAACGTAGCAGACGTATGGCTGGGACGTCCTTGGCATGACCAGCCCAAGACAGTGTTCATCAATACGCAGACGTTCATCAACATCCCTGCCAAAGGATGGTACAACACAATGGGTGGCCTGCCAGCCATCTGGGCCGAGTACAACACCGTTGACAAGGACGGCAACCCCGTTGACCTCAGCCAGCGCGAGACCTATTACTACTACTGGATTGACAAGGAGGCAGGCACGAAGGCCGAAGTCTTCAACGTAAAGAACACGCTGACAGCCGAGGAAGCAGCTGAATACACGCTGAAGAACGTCATGGGCGGCGCCGACAACTGGCAGCCAGACCTGCTCTGCGAGGCCTGCGACGCTCCTGTCGTAAAAGCCTCAGGCAGCCAGCTCACGTGGGAGGCTGTGCCTTACGCCATCTGCTACGTGGTGACAAAGAACGACGAGGTAGCCGGATTCACCAAGGAGACAACCTTCAACGGATATACCGAAAGCGACACATGGCAGGTGCAGGCAGTCAACGAGAACGGAGGACTGAGCCAGAAGGCCAAGGCCAATGCTATCACAGCGATTGCAAACATCTCAACAGCCGCACCTAAGCAGCCCGAACACATCTACACCATAGACGGATGTCAGACAAACCAGCTGCAGAAGGGCATCAACATCATACGCACGGCAGACGGAACAACCTGCAAAGTGATGATGCCTTAAAGCCCAAATGAAGATTCATAACCTCTTAATACAATAAAAAATGTCCCTCAGGAAATCCAGTCCTGGGGGACATTTTGTTATAGGACATTTCGCACATCCCGCTCTTCGCCTTGCTGTATCATTTTCCAAAGGCAGGTCTATTGCACTCTGAAAGTAGGTCTTTTACCTCCTAATAGCAGGTCTTTTACTCAGTAATAGCAGGTCTTTTACAACGCAAAAGTTGCCCTTTTACAACGGTCTGACAGTGAGGCTGTTGCAAAGGGCTTTTTTTTCTTTCAGCCGTTTGGCGCCTCAACACTCCCTTTTTGCGGCAATAGTACAAAAATGACATCGTGCCTCCAGGAGGAGTGACACAGGACACCGATGGTATGCAGACCATGTGCACGCTTGCTGACAACATTGCCTGGCTGCTGAGGAAGATTCACGCCAACGGCCAGCCGAACTATCCCGAGCGCGAAGAATGGCAGGCCATGTACTTTATGCTATGCCCAACAGCTCTATTTCGAATATCAGCGTCGAGCCACCTGGGATGCCTGGCTGTGAGAACTTGCCATAGCCCATCTCCGCGGGGATATACAGTTCCCATTTGTCGCCGATATGCATCTGTTGCATGGCAATAATCCAACCTTCAATGAGGTCACAGAGTCGGCAAGCCAAAGGTACACCACCACGGCTGCTGTCAAACTGTTTGCCGTCAATGGTCTTTCCTGTGTAGTGAGCCGTGATAATGCTCCTGACAGATGGTTGTGGACTTGACTGATTACCCTCGCTAAGCACCTTATAGTATATACCCCCAGGTAGTGCATTGACACCCTCCTCCTTGGCTTTCGCCTCCAGCCAATCCTTGTTGGCCTGTGCATATTCTCTTTTATTCATTGTGTGTTTGATTAAGAGTCCAACCATT
>DEKQ01000058.1:30095-30895 GCA_002353975.1 Prevotellaceae bacterium UBA2718 | reverse complement strand
TCTCGTGAGGCTGAGCATGTAGAAGGTTTTGCAAAGGAGTGTGCCGTTGTCACACACTATCGTCTGAAGACCAATGATACACATGACGGCGTTGTAGTGGACCCTTCAGCAAAACTGGAAGAAGAACTAATCATACGCCCTACGTCTGAGACAATCATTTGGAACACCTATAAAAACTGGATACATTCATGGCGCGATCTGCCTTTGATGTGCAATCAATGGTGTAACGTGATGCGCTGGGAAATGCGTACCCGGCCATTCCTCCGCACGTCGGAGTTCTTGTGGCAGGAAGGTCACACGGCTCATGCTACCCGTGAGGAAGCAGAGGCAGAAGCACAGAAGATGCTGAAGGTATATGCCACCTTTGCAGAAGAGTGGATGGCTGTGCCTGTTATGCAAGGAGTGAAGAGTGAAACAGAGCGTTTCGCCGGAGCGCTGGATACCTATACCATCGAAGCCATGATGCAGGATGGTAAATCCCTGCAGGCGGGCACGTCACACTTCCTCGGTCAGAATTTTGCCAAGGCATTTGACGTGACATACCTGACGAAAGAGAACAAACAAGAATATGTATGGGCAACGTCATGGGGTGTATCAACACGACTGATTGGTGCTCTCATAATGACCCATTCTGATGATAACGGTCTTGTATTGCCTCCACGCCTGGCTCCGCTGCAGGTAGTTATCATACCTATTGGCAAGGGCGATCAGCAGTCACAGATAGCAGAGAAATTCCAGCCAGTCATAGAGGAACTGCGAAAGAAAGGTATCAGTGTGAAGTATGACGATGCCGACAACAA
>DEKQ01000058.1:29821-30087 GCA_002353975.1 Prevotellaceae bacterium UBA2718 | reverse complement strand
GATTATGAGCTGAAAGGTGTGCCCGTGCGCATCGTTATGGGTGGTCGTGACTTGGAAGCCGGTACGGTAGAGATTATGCGTAGAGACACGCTTGAGAAAGAAACCGTAAGTTTTGACGGGTTGGTTGAACGTGTTGAGACGCTTTTGGAGGATATACAGAATAATATCTTCAAGAAGGCCAAGGACTTCCGTGATGCACATATCTATGAGTGTGAATCCTACGATGAGTTCAAGGAGCGCGTTAAAGACGGTGGTTTCTTCCTCTG
>DEKQ01000058.1:0-29812 GCA_002353975.1 Prevotellaceae bacterium UBA2718 | reverse complement strand
CTCTGCCACTGGGACGGCACTGCGGAAACGGAGGCAAAGATAAAAGAGGAAACGCAAGCTACGATACGCTGCGTACCGTTTGCCTTCGAGCAGACTCCTGGAACAGATATGGTCACAGGCAAGCCTGCAAAACATCGTGTGCTCATAGCACGTAGCTATTAATGAAGTAAATCTATGGATTAATCTGTCAGAATATGGAAAACAAGCAGCAACACCATACAGAGCATCATCATCACCATCACCATCGTCATCATTCGAATGAAATGGCAGAAGAGAAGGTGACGTGGAAAGATTTGTTCGCCAGACCAAAGTACTCGGATGAAACATCTAAATTGCGTTTCTATATGGAGAAGGAACGTAAATTGAAAGGTTTCAAACAGCGTATAATGCTATCTCTGGTGTTGAGTATTGCTGTCGTGGTGGTTGCATGCGTTTTCTTTGCATATTTCATAGATAGATAAAGAAAAACTCACAAACAATATGGGACACACAGAGAACGCGTCCCGCTTAACAAATAAACAATTGAGATTATGAAAAAGTATTTTGCAGAAGCAATCGGCACATGTGTGTTGACATTTCTTGGTTGCGGCGCTGCCGTTTCTCTTGGTTGTGCAGAGTCTAACACCGCAGCTGTTGTAGGTACGGCTATCGCCTTTGGTCTCTCTGTTGTAGCAATGGCTTACACTATTGGTGGTGTGTCAGGTTGTCATATCAACCCAGCCATCACTCTTGGTTGCCTGCTCGACAAGCGTATGACGCTGAAGGATGCCTGTGGCTATTGGTGTGGTCAGATTGTTGGCGGTATCATAGCAGGCGCCCTTCTCGTAGCTATCTACGGATGTGAGTCAGGCCTTGGAGCCAACGGTCTGGCTGGAGTTGAAGGCAGTGCTACCTGCGGTCTTATCGTAGAGGCCATCCTTACAGCCCTCTTCGTATTTGTTGTCCTTGGTGCAACAGACTCAAAGGTAGGTGCCGGTAATTTCGCAGGACTTGCAATTGGTCTGTCTCTCATTCTCATTCACCTCGTAGGTATCCATTTTACTGGCACTTCAGTAAACCCGGCACGCTCCATCGGTCCCGCTCTTTTCTCTGCAAATGCAGATGCTCTGAGTAGTCTTTGGGTATTCATTGTTGGTCCGCTGATTGGCTCTGTGATTGCAGTATGCCTTTGGAAGATTGCAGGCCCATGCGGATGCAGCAAGTGTGAAAAGGAATAAATTCACGTTGACTTAGATTAAGAAATTTATCTTTTCAACTTTATTGTTTTGTTATATAGGCAGTGTAAAGTTTGCTAATTAAAAGAAAATTAGTACCTTTGCACCGCTTTTTGCGTTTTTATATGGCGTGATGAGCAAAATATATTAACATTTTTATTATTATTCATTCACAAAACAATGATGAATCATTACGAAACCGTTTTCATTTTGACTCCCGTTTTGTCTGCTGACCAGACAAAGGAAACGGTCGCTAAGTTCACAAAGGTGCTGACAGATAACGGTGCCGAAATTCTGAACGAAGAGGCTTGGGGACTCAAGAAGATGGCTTATGCTATTGACAAGAAGTCAACAGGCTTCTACAACCTCGTTGAGTTCAAGGCTGAGCCAGCAGTTATTGACAAACTCGAGACAGCTTATCGTCGCGAGGAGAAAGTAATCCGTTTTATGACCGTCAAGCTCGACAAGTATGCATCTGCCTATGCAGAGAAGCGTCGCAACAAGCTTGCTAAAAAAGAAGAGGAGGCTTAAGACATGGCAGAGAATACAGAAATCCGTTTCCTGAACGCACCGAGCATCGACACTCGCAAGAAGAAGTATTGCCGTTTCAAGAAGAGCGGCATCAAGTACATTGACTATAAGGATCCAGAGTTCCTGAAGAAGTTCCTCAACGAACAGGGTAAGATACTCCCACGTCGTATCACCGGAACATCTTTGAAGTATCAGCGCCGCGTGGCACAGGCCGTTAAGCGTGCACGCCAGATAGCGCTCCTTCCTTATGTAACCGACATGATGAAGTAAATTAAAGAAAGGAGGATTACACAATGGAAATCATACTGAAAGAAGATATCATAGGTCTTGGATTCAAGAACGATATAGTAAATGTAAAGTCCGGCTACGGTCGTAACTACCTCATTCCTTCAGGTAAGGGCGTTATCGCATCTGAGTCAGCCAAGAAGGTGCTGGCAGAGAACCTGAAGCAGCAGGCACACAAGCTGGCAGCTATTCTTGCTGCAGCTGAGAAAGAGGCTGAGGCTCTCAACGGCGTAAGCCTTGAGATTCCTGCAAAGGTCAGCGCTACAGGTGTCCTCTACGGTTCAGTAAACGCAGGCATCGTTGCCGAGGAACTGGCTAAGAAGGGTATCAACGTAGATCGCAAGCAAATCCTGATGAAGGATATTAAGACCGTTGGTGAGTATGTTGCTACAGTCGTATATCACAAGGAGGTGAAGGTAGAAGTACCTGTAACCGTTCTTGCAGAGAACGACGGCGCAGCTGAGAAGCCAGCCGAGGAGGTAAAGGCTGAGGCTGAAAGCGCTGCTGCAGAAGAGGCTCTTGATTCTCAGGCTTCTGCTGTTGAGGCAGTAGTTGAGGAGAACGAGGCTGAGGCACCAGCTGCTGAGTAAACCTTATATAATATAATAGCAAATTAGCGAATTAACAATCAGACTGAATTGCGCTATCTGGGACATCCCTGTCCAGAGTGTGCCATGTTGCGACAGCAACACAGAGATGTTTGTTAATTCGCTATTTTATTAATTCATTAATTTGAAAATTTGATAGACGTGAAAGCATTTGTATTCCCTGGTCAGGGAGCCCAATTCCCCGGAATGGGCAAAGACCTTTACGATACTAATCCTAAAGCGAAAGAATTGTTCGACAAAGCCAACGAAATCCTTGGCTTTGAAATCACCAAAATAATGTTCGAGGGAACTGCAGAGGAGCTGAAGCAGACAAAAGTAACCCAGCCTGCCGTATTCCTCCATTCTGTCATAAAGGCAATCTGCCTGGGTGATGAATTTGATGCCGAGATGACTGCTGGTCACTCACTTGGTGAGTTCTCTGCGCTCGTTGCTGCAGGTGCTCTCTCATTCGAGGACGGACTGAAGCTCGTCAGCAAGCGTGCAATGGCAATGCAGAAGGCGTGTGAGGCAGCACCATCTACAATGGCTGCTATCATCGGCCTCAAGGATGAGCAGATAGAAGAAGTATGTGCTGGCATCAATAAGCCCGGACATGTTGTTGTCTGCGCTAACTACAACAACCCAGGTCAGCTCGTGATATCTGGTAATGTAGAGGCTATCAACGAAGCTTGCGAGGCTTTGAAGGAGGCTGGTGCCAAGCGTGCCCTTGTACTGCCTGTCGGCGGTGCATTCCACTCACCATTGATGCAGCCTGCCAAGGACGAACTGCAGGCAGCCATTGAGGCCACAGAGTTCCACACCCCACGCATTCCTGTATATCAGAACGTGGATGCCAAGGCTCACACCGATGCTGCAGAGATAAAGCAGAATCTCATTGCCCAGCTCACGGCTCCGGTACGTTGGACTTACGAGGTGCAGCAAATGATGGCTGACGGTGCCACACACTTTACTGAGTGCGGACCCGGAAAAGCCCTGCAGGGCATGATACTCAAGATAGCCAAAGGCGTTGAGGGTATCACAATAGATGGCATACAGTAAGGAGTAATACTGTCGCCGTAGAGCTTAAATTGCATTGGTAAGAGACAATGCAATTTAAGCTTTTTTAATATTGTCTATAATTTATTTTTTTGTAATTTTGCAGCCGAATTCCTATTCGTAAGCTCTACGCATGAGCTGGAGGTGAAGAAAGGTGACACGCTGGTGATAATAGAGGATGCAGAGTTCCGTCTGGCATTGGCCCAGGCAAAGGCACAACTTGCCAATGCTCAGGCTCAGACGTCTGCTACGAGTTCAGGTATCAACACCACATCAGAGAATATCAACGCTACTGTTGCAAATATAGAAGAGGTACGCGTGCAAATGGAGAATGCTAAGCGTGAGGATGAGCGTTATTCTGCCTTGTTGAAGAAAGATGCCGTGACTCGTCAGCAATATGATGGTGTTCATACTGCCTACCTTGCAGCCAAGGCCCGCTATGATGCTGTGAGCCATCAGAAGGCTTCGCTGGCATCGGTGAAGAATGAGCAGGGACACCGTCTCTCCCAGTCGCAGGCAGGCATAGAGGCAGCTGAGGCAGCTGTTCACATGGCAGAGCTGAACCTCTCTTATACCGTCATCACGGCAACTGCTGATGGGGTAGTGGGCCACAAGGACATCCATGTGGGACAGCTCGTTCAGCCCGGACAAACTATGTGCGAGATTGTAGATGGTTCGGAGAAATGGGTTGTGGCAAACTATCGTGAGACACAGTTGCCCAACATCGCCGTGGGTTCAAAGGTCAGAATGGAGGTTGATGCTGTGCCTGATGTTGATTACGAGGGTGTCGTGGAGCGTATCAGCGATGCTACAGGCTCTGCCTACTCCATGATTCCGCAGGATAACGCTACGGGCAACTTTGTGAAGATTGAACAGCGCGTGCCTGTGCGCATCAGGCTCACCACTACCGACAAGGATGCTCTTTCAAGGCTTCGTGCAGGCATGAACGTAGAATGTGAGGTGTTGTACTAATGAGACAAGAGAACATACCACCATTCTCCATGCCGATGTTCCACGACTGGGTGCCTAAGGGCATTCGTCCGTGGATATATCTCTTGCAGGCATTCTGTTTCCAGTTCAGCGGCGGAGTCTATCTGGGTGCCATGAACGATATGATTGGCGAATACCAATGGATGCGTGAAGACGTGCAGTTCCTCATGTATTGCAATCTTGCGGGTATGGCTATATGGTTCCCGGTGTTGTTTCGCACCAAGTTCCGCTTCACCAACAAGGCCTTGCTCATGGGCTCTGCCCTTACCATAATAGTGTGTAACCTGCTGACAATGCACAAGCTCCCCCTGCCCCTGATGTGGGTGGTGTGCTTCATTGCAGGCGTGGCAAAGATACAGGGCACCTTTGAGAATCTCTCAAACATACAGCTGTGGATGACCCCCAAACGTGACTTTGGAGTGTTCTTCCCCATACTTCACATAGTGCTGCTCACGGCCATTGAGGGTGCGGGATTCCTTGCAGCGTGGTTTGCCTTTCACATGCATTGGCGCATGATGCATTGGCTTGTCATAGCCCTGATGCTACTGGTGCTGATTGTTCAGGCAACGCTCACGCGTCCATTCTGTCCTATGCCAAAGGAGAAACATGTGCCATTCACTCACATCGATTGGCTTTCAGCCTTGGGATGGGTGCTTTTCTTCCTGTGCCTCGCCTACATACTCAACTACGGCGACTGGTTGCAATGGTATCATTCGCGCACCATCACCATGCTCACAGGCATTGACTGCCTGCTGCTGGCATTCCTCATGCTGAGGATGAAGTATCATCCGCAGGCTTACATAGAGTATCGCATAGTGAGGTTCCGCTATTTTCGCCCCATCATTCTGTTCATGGCATTGTTTGAGGTCATCATGTCTGTTGAGCATGTGCTTGAAAATGTGTTCTACGAAGAGGTGATGCACTACACCGACCTCACCTATGAGACCCTCAACCAATGGTCCCTGATAGGTGTCTATGCCGGTTGTCTTTTCTCCTTGGGATGGCTGAAAGTGCAGCGCTGGAGCCAATATCAGCTCATTGGCATCGGAATGTTCTTCATCTGTCTCTATTGCGTGGGATTCTATTTCCTCGTAACGCCAGAGATAGGATACTATCAGTTGGTATCTCCACTCATCTCAAGGGGTTTCGGATATTCCATCCTCTGCATAGCATTCATGTGGTGTCTGCATGAGGTGATGGACTTTATGCACTTCTTTCAGGCTCTCTGCATCTTCAATTTCTTCCACATGTTTGGAGGCGGCTGCATAGGTGGTGCCATACTTTCACACGGCATTGGCTATTACGTGGGTGATGGCTTTGCACGCTACAACGGCTACATCAACCTTGTAAGCGTCAGCGGTGGTCAACTGGCAGGAGGCTTTGCTGCCCTCGGCACATATATGAATGGAATGATTGAGGGACTCCTTGCCCAGACCGTTAAAATTCTCTATGGCTATATGATATGGGCATGTCTGGTTTTCATCGCCATATTCCTCCTGTGGGATCGTCCGGAGATACGCCACACCGTCAAGAGTATGCCCTCGTGGAGTCACTTCGGGGCGCGCATACTCGGTGCCTTCAACCGTGCCCAGCATCGAGCAAGGCGTATCGCTTTGCACAAGGCAAAAGTGAAATCGCAACTGCAAAGAATCTAAACATGGAAGTCTGTTCTGTTTCTTTGCGAAGTAATAAAAATAATTGAAATAAAACGGGATTCTCGTTTTTAATTTTAATCCCCGCTGTAACATTTTGATTGTTACAGCGGGGATTATGTTGTATTATCCAGAAGATGTCATCATCTTCTTTCGTTGTTCTTGATTAGCAGAACTGCTCTTTGTCTGCAAGGACAGCTCTTTGTCTGCAAGGACAGCTCTTTGTCTGCAAGGACAGTTCCTGATTAGCAGGGACGAGTCTTTGGCAGGTTGAAGACGTCCTGCACTTCTTTCATCTGTGCGTCGGTCATGCCGTCAGGCTCTGAGCCCATGGACTTTGCACACATGTAGATGTTTGCGGCTTTGCAGAGCACATCTGTCTGGTCAAAGGCATCCATGATGTCCTGTCCTACAGCTACTGTGCCGTGCTTCTCCCACATCACTACGTCGTGCTTCTTGATGCCCTCGAGTGTTGCCTCTGCGAGTGCTACGGATGATGGCAGGTCGTATGGTATGATGCCGATGCCCAGAGGAGCAAAGGCCAGTGTCTCAGGTATCATTGACCACAGAACCTTTGTCATCTCGTCACCCTTCAGGAAACGCTTGATGTGGCTCATTGCCACGAGCTCGATGGGGTGGGTGTGGAGTGTTGCCTTGTAGCAGGAGCCTGTCTCAAGGAGATAGTTCTGCAATGCGAGGTGTGTTGGCAACTCTGATGTTGGCGCAACAGGCTCATCGGCAATGATTTCGTACGATGCGCAGTCATCACAGATGCGCACGATGGAGCCGTTCTGCATTGGCCAGCGTGCCAAGTCGCGCATACGCTTGCCTGTGCCTTTGCAGTAGAAGTACTTGCCTTTCAGTTGAGGCAGTACCATGCCTATCTGCTTCACAGGAGCAATGGCAGGCATAGCCTTGCATTCATCGTCCATATACTCTGTAACGTTGACTGTTATGTTGCCGCCGTTACGTTCTGCCCAGCCTTTTTGCCAAAGGTATCCCGTCACCTCTGCAATCTGATCGATGACGGCTTTCAGTTCTGGACGTCCTTCTAATATACTTTTGTTCATATTTTTTTTGGAAGTTAAGGAGTTAAGAAGATTAGGAGTTAAGACATATGTAAGACATTTGTAATACATTGTCTCACCTTAGATTAGCTGTGGCAGGAAGCATGAGATTACCAGTACTATGATGCCGCAGATTAATACTGCTATGGTCTTTGGTGAACAGCCCTTCCACTCTTTCAGTATGATTCCCCATACGTTAGAGAATACCACGTTGAGTGCCATGAGGATGCAGAAGGAAAGGGTCATCAGCGTTGGTGATGCTCCGAGGAATCCCTTGCCGAGTGCCAATCCGAAGAACTGTGAATACCACAGCGCACCGGCCAGCAGGCAGAAGAAGAGATTGTTGAACCACACGTCACCTTTTTTATAATCGCCCCATGTGTTGTTGACATGATTCTGGTAGAAGCAGTATATCATATTGGTGATAAAGCCTCCAAAGGTAACGAGGAATGTGGCTGGCAATGTGCGGAACATCGGGTCGGTCAGCTCGCCGAAATTGATTTCCTTACCAAACTCAAGACCTACGTTGAAGCAACCGCTCATGAATCCTGCAAGCAGGGCTATAGCCAATCCCTTCGGGAAGTTGAAGTCCTTCACCGCAGCTTTCTTCTCCTCCTCAGAGAGTGCCGCGCTCTTCATAGAGCCCGCAACACCGATGATGGCGATACCGAGCAGCGTCACAACCACACCGAGTATTACGGCAAAGGTGAGTGACTCAAGCGCATTGAGCTCAGGGAAGAAGATATTGAGCAGCACAGGTCCCATTATCGTACCCAGGCCGGCACACGTGCCGAGGGCGATACTCTGTCCGAGTGCCACGCCAAGATAGCGCATAGAGAGGCCGAAGGTAAGGCCGCCCACTCCCCACAGGACACCGAAGAGTATTGTCATCCAGAGATTAAACGTGGGTGCACCGGCAAAGAGTCCGAACAACGACTCACCGGCAGGAACGGCCAGCAGAGCACCCAGGAAGGGTAGTACCAGCCAGGCGAAGACTCCCTGCACTATCCAGTACGACTCCCAGGACCAGTTCTTGATCTTGTTGATAGGCACGTAGCAGCTGGATTGGCAGAAGGCTCCGATGGCGATGATAAGTAATCCTATTATTAATTCCATTGTTATTCTTATTGAAGGCGTATTCTATAACGAATAGTGAATAACACAAGTCACCACTTGACGCTCTCTGTCTGTCAACAGGCAATCTGTATTATTCACTTTTCACTATTGATTATTCACTCTGAGCGTAGCGAAGCATTATCTCTTGCTTGTTACGTCGGCTACGTACTTGTCGATTTCGGCAATGAAGTCAGAGCCTACAGGTACGTTGTTGCGTACGCAGAACTCGTCATATACTGCCTGCCAAGGCATAGCCTTCTGCTCCTCGATGAGTGCGAGCACCTTGTAGCCCTCACCGGCAAGCTCAAGCTTAGAGATGCACTCCTTTGGCTCGAGCAGAGCGCGCAGCATGCACTTCTGTGCAGAGCGAGAACCGATAACGTATGCACCGATACGGTTGATAGAACCGTCGAAGAAGTCAAGGCCGTAGTGTACGCGGTCAAGTGCGCCGGCACGTACAATCTCAAAGAACAGCTCCTGAGTTGGGTCGTCCATGATGGTTACGTGGTCAGAGTCCCAACGTACTGGGCGTGATACGTGAAGCATCAGCTCCTTGATGAATGGCAGAACGGCAGAAACCTTGTCGGCAGGAGACTCTGTTGGGTGATAGTGACCTGTGTCGATGGTCAGAATCTTATCGTTCTGTGCAGCGTATGCTGTGTAGAAGTCGTGTGAACCGACGGTGAATGACTCAAGACCGATACCGAATACCTTACCCTCGATACAATCCTTCATCATTGGCTGCTTCTTCTCGAATACCTCGTCAAGAGACTTCTTCAGGGTGTTGCGATAGAGAGCGTGGTTCACGGATACGTCCTTGCAACCGTCGTGCACCCAGAGGTTCATGATACATGGGTCATTCTGTGCCTCACCCATAGCATTGGCGATGTCACGGCAACGCTTTGTGTGCTCTACCCAGAACTTGCGGATGCTCTCGTCAGGGTTTGCCAATGACAGAGAGCCGGACTTTGGGTGAGAGAAAGAAGAAGAGTTGAAGTCGAGCTTGGTGTTATTCTCCTTTGCCCAGTCAATCCAAGACTGGAAGTACTCTACTGTTACCTCGTCGCGGTCAACAACCTTGCCCTTGAAGTCACCGTAAATCTCGTGGAGGTTCAGACGGTGGTTACCTGGGATGAGAGACTTTGCCTTGAGGATGTCCTGACGGAGTTCGTCGATATTGCGTGCTGCGCCAGGGAAGTCACCGGTTGACTGGATACCGCCCGACATTGCGCCTGCCTGTACCTCAAAGCCCTTTACGTCGTCTGCCTGCCAGCAATGGAGTGACAGGTGGAAGTCCTGCAACTGCTTGAGTACTTTTTCGGTATCGATACCAATCTCAGCGTAGCGCTCCTTGGCTACCTCATAAGCCTTAGAAATAAGTTCTGTTTTCATTGTTTTGGTTTTTTAGAGAATTATTGATTTTGTTTATCGTTAAAAATTTATGTTGCGAGTTATTTTTTTTGTATTCAAGTTTCGCTTCGCTCAACTTCTTGAGCTTTCAGGAGTTAAGGAGTTAAGGAGTTAAGACATTAGTACAGTTATCTGCTATGAATTGCCAAATAGTTCTCAAATGAGGTTCTTTGTATAGTCTTAACTACTTAACTACTGGCTACTTAACTACTTCAGAAAGTTGAGTTAATATCTTAGCCCTTCTTTGCTATGATCTCCTCAAACTTCTTGTATGCTGCGTCCCATTCTGTCTTGTCGGTAGGCGTGAAGCGCTTCAGCTCCAGGCTGTTGGCTATTACGCGGCGCATATCCCAGAGGTCTCTCACCTCGTTGGCTGCCTTTGCCTGCACCATGATGTTGCCCAGGGCCGTACCCTCCTGAGGTCCTGCCAGCACTTCCACTCCGCACGAATTGGCCGTGAACTGATTGAGGTAGTTGTTAAGCGAGCCGCCACCTATGATGTGAAGCACGTTGATGGGGAATGCGGCCATTTCCGTGAGGTATGTGAACACTTGTCTGTATCGCAGCGCGAGAGAATCGAAGATGCAGCGGCATATCTCAGCATATCCCTCCGGCACGTGCTGTCCCGTCTTGCGGCAGTATGTCTGTATCGCCTCCACCATAGACGACGGGTTGGCAAACATCTCATCGTCAGGATTTATGAGGCTTTGGAATGCCGGTTGCTTGATGGCCTCTGCCTGCAGTTCTGCGTGTGACTGCGGAGCATCCGTCCATTCCTTGCGGCAACGCTCGTAGAGCCACATTCCGCAGATATTCTTCAGGAATCGCGTCGTGCCCTCTATTCCGCCTTCGTTGGTAAAGTTGCGCTCGTATGACAACTTATTGATAATAGCTTCTTTTGACTCTATGCCCATCAGGCTCCATGTACCGGATGAGAGGTATGCGAAATTCTCATTAGCAGCAGGAACGGCAGCAACCGCAGAGGCTGTGTCGTGACCGGCAACCGCTACGACCGGAATGGCTCCCAATCCCGTCTCCTTCTGCACGGCGCTCGTCAGGGTTCCTATCATCTCTCCCGGGTTCACCATGCGTCCGAATTGGCTCTGCGTGAGCGACAGCGACGCTAACAGACGAGGGTCAAGCTGTCCTGTGCGTGGATTCAGCAGCTGAGATGTAGATGCGATAGTGTATTCGCATACCATGTTGCCGGTTAGCATATAGCTCAGCGCATCTGGGATGAACAGAATCTTCTGGGCATTATTCAGCGCACTGTTGCCTGCACGCCTCATGGCATAGAGCTGGAAGATACTGTTGAAGTTGAGGAACTGTATGCCCGTAGCGTCATACACCTTGTCGCGCGACATCACGTTCTCAAGGTAGTCCTCCATCGCATCAAACGTATGCGGGTCTCTGTAGGCGATAGGCTGGCTGATGGTGCCGTCGGGGGCTACGCAGACGAAATCCACGCCCCATGTGTCAATACCAATTGAGGTAATGTCCAAATCACGCTGCTTTGCGGCCTTCAACCCTTTGATAATCTCAAAATAGAGAGCATAGATGTCCCAATAGAAATGTCCGTTTACTTCAATGAGATTGTTCGGGAAACGTGTCAGCTCCTCAAGTTCAATCTTACCATCATTAAGGCTCCCCACGATTGTACGTCCACTCGTGGCTCCTAAATCTACTGCAAAGAAGTACTTTCTCATAGTTTGGTTAGTTGATAGTTTTAGTAAATATAATTGATGCAAAGGTAATAAGAAATCTTGATATATGTTGCCTCCATACTATAAAATTAACATTTTTATATTCTTTTTTGTTGTTTTTGCTTCATGCCTCCGTGTCGCGAGTAGCTTGGCTCGAGGAGGTGAGTAACTTGGCTCGAGGAGGTGAGTAACTTGACTCGGAGAGGTGAGTAACTTAACTCGGGGAGATGAGTAACTTAACTCCGACGTGTAAGTAACTTCCCTTTAAGGGAGAGAAAACTCCTCGCAGGGAGAAAGATAATCAGGGGCAAAATCCGCGTACTGACTATATGGCATTTGCGAAATAGATTTTTTGTGCCCAAAAAGTATGCGAACGGTTTTTTCCGTCACGTGCGGAAACTTTTTCCGTCGCGTGCGGAAAAACTTTCCGTAACGGTACGGAAAATCTTTCCGTCAGGTGCGGACTGTTGGCTTTGTCCCGCGTATGAATGGTGAAATATGGTATAGTGCAGCATGATACACGGAGGACTACCTAATTGCGAAATGTGCAATTGTAAAAACGTGTTAAAATACAGCCTTTAATTTTTGTCTTTTGCGGGACCGTTTGTGGAAATGAAAGATTATTTGTACCTTTGCAGCGCAAATTATTGTAATGACCGCAAATTGCGTTCAAGACGCGAATTGCAGCCAAAGATGCGAAGTGTACACAAGGCTGCGAATTGCATTCAAGACCGTGAATTATAGTCAAAACAAATAATATCAACTAAAACAAAATCATGTCAACAATTACAATTATTGTTACAGCTTTCGTCATTGGCTACTTTTTTATTGCCGTAGAGAGCGTGACAAAAATCAACAAGGCAGCTATTGCCATCTTGATGTGTGTGGTATGCTGGACACTCCTTGCGGTGGGCCACGCAGACATGCTCGGTATTTCGTTGCCTGCCGGCTGGGAGCTGGGCGAGGCTATTGAGCGGAACCTCGGTGAGGCCGGTACCACCCTGTTCTTCCTGATGGGCGCTATGACCATCGTGGAGATAGTGGATCAGCACGGAGGCTTCAACTGGGTTCGCGGTGCCCTGGCTTCCAAGACCAAGCGCTCGCTGCTGTGGAAGATAGCCTTCATGACTGCTATCCTTTCAGCTGTGCTCGACAACCTCACTACGTCTATCGTGATGATTATGATTCTGCGCAAACTGGTGCAGGACACGAACGACCGCATGTGGTTTGCCGTATGTGTCATCATCGCTGCCAACGCCGGCGGAGCTTTCTCGCCTATAGGCGATGTTACGACCATCATGCTCTGGAACGGCAAGATGATTACTGCCTTGGGCGTAATCTCTGAGATTATCGTTCCTTCCTTCATCGCATTTATCGTGCCTACCGCCGTTATGCAATTGCACCTGCATGGTGAGCTGCCAAAAGTAGTGGATAAGCGTGAGGCAGAGATAAGCAATATCACAAAAATGGAGCGTAATATTATCTTTATCCTTGGTGTAGGTGGTCTGTGCTCAGTGCCTGTGTTCCACTCACTTACGGAGCTGCCTCCATTCATGGGCATCCTGCTCGTTCTCGCTATTCTTTGGACCGTTACGGAGATTATCTATCGTCGCAATGACGAGCACGATCCAATGGCCAAGCGTGTTACCAAGATGCTCACCCGCATCGATATGTCAACCATCCTCTTCTTCCTCGGCATCCTTATGGCTGTTGCCACGCTCTCTGAGATTGGCGTGCTGCGCTCACTTGGCGAGTGGCTTGACCAGACGATTGGAAACCATTACCTCGTGACAGGCGCTATCGGCGTCCTCTCTTCAATCGTGGACAATGTGCCTCTCGTAGCCGGTGCCATGAAGATGTATCCAATGGGTGCTGCCGGTACAGACTTCGGTGTTGACGGTATCTTCTGGCAGCTGCTGGCTTACTGTGCAGGCGTTGGTGGCTCGATGCTCATTATCGGCTCTGCTGCAGGCGTAGTCGTTATGGGACTTGAGAAGCTCACCTTCGGCTGGTACATGAAGAACGTAACTTGGATAGCCTTCGTGGGCTATGTGGCAGGTATCGTTTGCTACTGGCTTGAGAAGACATATATATTCTAAATGGACGAACAACTGTTCTTTCTGATAAACTCTAACCACACCGTCTTTTGGGATTCTATGATGTACTGCATCAGCCAGAAGACGGTGTGGGTACCGTTTTATCTGTCAATAGTTTACGTCATCTTGCGCAACTATTCGTGGAGGGAGTTGGCGATAGTGCTGCTGATGATAGGATGCGGCATGCTTGTGACGGATTGGGGCAATGCCCATCTGTTGCGTCCCTGGATAGGCCGACTGCGTCCCAGCAATCCGGACAACCCCATTTCATCGCTGGTACACATAGTGAATGACAGGAGGGGTGCCGGCTGCGGTTTCCCGTCTGCCCATTCGGCGAATATCTGGTTAGTGACATTCGTTGTGTGCTATTGGTTGCGTAACAGGCTGATACATATAACGATGCCAACGGTGGCTCTATTAGTATGTTATTCCAGGGTGTATCTTGGTTTCCATTATCCGGGAGACATTCTCGGAGGTTTCGTGTTGGCTGCTGTCGTAGCGTGGACGGCTATAAAGCAGCAGCAGCGTTACGGGCATATTTTGTGCGCCTCTGCTAAAGAAAGCGGAGAGGGTGTCGGTAGCGGAAAGCCCTGTCATAACATTCCCCGAAAAGAAGGTTTAAGGGAGTGCTTTGTGGTTCCTGTCGTGGTAGGGCTGACGCTAATTGCGTTTTATTTTGTGTCCGTAAGCTGAAAAAACCTTTGGTTTTGCTTAAAAAGTTTGCAAATTCTTTTGTGCTTCACTTGTTTTTCTGTAACTTTGCACACAAAATAACAAAATAACAAATGAACATACTTGAATTATCCGAACAGGAAATAGGGCGTAGAGAGAGCCTTCAGGAGCTGAGGAATATGGGAATCGACCCATATCCCGCAGCAGAGTTTGCAACCAATGCTTTCTCCGTCGATATCGTTGAGAATTTTGAGGATTTGCCTTTTGAGACCGATGAAAACGGCCAGCAGGTGAAGGATGAGGAAGGCAATGCCGTACGCCAGAAGGCCACGGCAGAGAACTCGCGTAACGTGGTGATAGCCGGAAGAATGATGTCGCGCCGCATCATGGGTAAGGCAGGTTTTGCGGAACTGCAGGACTCCAAGGGCCGTGTTCAGGTGTATGTTCAGCGTGACGAGATCTGTCCGGGAGAGAATAAGGACCTTTACAACAAAGTATTCAAGAAACTTCTTGACATCGGTGACTTCATCGGCGTCAAGGGTTTTGTTTTTAGAACCAAGACAGGCGAGATTTCTGTTCATGCACAGGAGATTACCCTGCTGAGCAAGTCGCTGAAGCCGTTGCCCATCGTGAAGTATAAGGATGGTGTGGCATACGATAAGTTTGATGACCCTGAGCTGAGATACCGTCAGCGCTATGTGGATCTCGTGGTGAATGAAGGCGTGAAGGAAACATTCCTGAAGCGTGCCACAATCGTTCGTACTATAAGGAACATTCTTGACGAAGCAGGCTATACCGAGGTTGACACTCCGATACTGCAGAACATCCCGGGTGGCGCAAGCGCACGTCCGTTTATGACCCATTTCAATGCCCTGAATCAGGACATGTATATGCGTATAGCTACGGAGCTGTACCTGAAGCGTCTTATCGTAGGCGGCTTTGAGGGCGTATATGAGATGGGCAAGAACTTCAGGAATGAGGGAATGGACAAGACCCACAATCCTGAGTTCACATGCATGGAGCTGTACGTGAGCTACAAGGACCTCCTCTGGGGTATGGGCTTCACGGAGAAGATGCTGGAGCAGATATGTATTGCCGTGAACGGAAAGCCTGAGGTGGAGATTGACGGTAAGGTTATATCGTTCAAAGCTCCTTTCCGCCGCTTGCCTATCCTTGATGCCATAAAGGAAAAGACCGGATATGACCTCTACCCGATGAGTGAGGATGAAATCCGCGAGGTGGCAAAGAAACTCGACATAGAGGTTGACGAGACGATGGGTAAGGGTAAGCTGATTGACGAGATCTTCGGCGAGACCTGCGAAGGCACGTTCATCCAGCCAACCTTTATCACCGACTATCCTGTGGAGATGTCACCTTTGACAAAGATGCACCGCTCAAAGCCCGGACTTACGGAGCGTTTCGAGCTGATGGTCAATGGCAAGGAGCTGGCAAACGCCTACTCGGAGCTGAATGACCCGATAGATCAGGAAGAGCGCTTTATTGAGCAGATGAAGCTTGCCGACAAGGGAGATGATGAAGCGATGATAATCGACCAGGACTTCCTGCGTGCATTGCAGTATGGTATGCCTCCAACCTTCGGTATCGGCATAGGCATAGATCGCCTTGTGATGCTTATGACGGGCAAGTTCGCCATAGGAGAAGTGATGTTGTTCCCGCAGATGAAGCCGGAGGCAAAGCAGCCAAGGTCAAGCAAGGCAGAGTGGGGCAGTATAGGTGTTCCAGAGGAGTGGATACCGCTCTACAACAAGGCAGGATACTACCAGCTCTCAGACCTGAAAGACGTGAAGGCACAGAAGCTGCAACAGGATGTCTGTGGCGTGAACAAAAAGTATAAGCTTGGTTTGGAAAATCCCAAAGTGGAGGAATTTCAGGCAATACTCGATAAGGTGGAGTAAAGCCCCCTCCGGCTCCCCCAAGGGGGAGGGACGTAAACGGCGGGTTGAGAGATGAGAGTATATAGAAGAAAGTAAAAAAAATGTTCAACTGTGGTAAGATAGCAATTATCGGTGGAGGTAGCTGGGCAACGGCTATTGCCAAGATTGTTGTGTCGAATACCCGTCACATAGGTTGGTACATGCGCCGCGATGACCGCATATTGGAATTCAAGCGTATGGGACACAATCCTGCCTATCTTACCTCGGTACATTTCAATCTGGACGAAGTGGAATTCACATCCGATATCAATAAGGTTGTGAAAGAATATGACACATTGGTATTCGTGACTCCTTCTCCCTATCTGAAGAACCACCTGAAGAAGCTGAAGTATCCGATACGCGACAAGTTCATCGTTACGGCCATCAAGGGTATTGTGCCCGATGATAACCTCGTTTGCTCGGAGTACTTCCATGAGGTGTTTGATGTGCCATACTCTAATCTTGCCTGCATCGGAGGTCCCTCACATGCTGAAGAGGTGGCGATGGAGCGACTGTCGTATCTTACTGTAGCTTGCTCAGATACGGAGAAAGCTGAGAGCTTTACTAAGGTACTCGCGGGCAAGTATATAAAGACAAAGGTGTCGAGCGATGTGGTAGGCATAGAGTACGGTTCGGTATTGAAGAACGTATATGCCATTGCAGCCGGTATCTGTGCAGGCCTGAAGTACGGCGATAACTTTCAGGCCGTGCTGATGAGTAACGCCCTGCAGGAGATGTCGAGGTTCCTGACGTCTGTCTATCCTTCTGACCGTAAGATAGAGGATAGCGCGTATATAGGCGACTTGCTCGTGACAGGCTACTCAAATTTCTCGCGCAACAGGACGTTTGGCACCATGATAGGCAAGGGCTATTCAGTAAAGTCTGCACAGATAGAGATGGAGATGATAGCTGAGGGCTACTTCGGCACCAAGTGCATGAAGGAGATAAACCGCCACATGCACGTAAATATGCCTATACTGGATGCTATGTATAATATCCTGTACGAACGAATTTCACCCCAAGTGGAAATAAAGCTATTGACCGACTCATTCAGATAAACGACAGATATCTTGATATAGAACCACCAGAATCAACAAGAATCTATAATTTAAAAACCTACAAATAAACAATAAATCCAAATGGCAGAAATCAATCCAAACATTGACCAGAGTAAGATTACAATCCTTATCGTAGATGACATTCCCCTGAACGTGCTTCTTATTCAGAAGATGTTAGGTAAATATCATTTCAACCTCGTTACCGCGAATGACGGAAAAGCGGCTTTGGACACCATAAGCCGCGGAGGGGTGGATTTAGTATTACTTGATCTCATGATGCCCGTAATGGACGGATATGAGGTGATAGAACACCTTAGAGCTAATGAAGCGACAAAAGAATTGCCGATTGTGATACTCTCAGCACTCAATTCAAATGATGACGTGAAGAGAGGCTTTGACCTTGGTGCCAATGATTTTATCACAAAACCCATAATTATGGATAAGCTGCTTGACAGTATAGCCAAGCAGGTTAATGCCATCTGGGAAAAGAAGACTCAACGGTAACGTAAAGAGAAATAACATACAAAAACAATGGAAAAAAGATTACTTCTCGGTGATGAGGCAATAGCCCTCGGTGCCATTCACGCGGGATTGAGCGGCGTGTATGCCTATCCCGGTACCCCATCAACTGAGATTACAGAATTTATTCAGGGCAATGCACTGGCCCGTGAGCGAGGCATACATTCTCGCTGGTGCACAAATGAGAAGACTGCTATGGAGGCAGCTCTCGGTATGTCGTATGCAGGCAAGCGTGCCTTAGTATGCATGAAGCATGTAGGCATGAATGTTTGTGCCGATGCTTTTATCAATAGTGCCATTACAGGCGTTGGCGGAGGACTTGTGGTTCTGGCTGCCGATGACCCGTCGATGCACTCCTCACAGAACGAGCAGGACTCTCGCTTCTATGGCAAGTTTGCGCTCATCCCTATTTTTGAGCCAAGCAACCAGCAGGAGGCATACGATATGATGTCTGTTGCATTCAACCTCTCAGAGGCTATCAAGGAGCCGGTGCTGATGCGCATCGTGACACGTCTTGCTCACTCTCGCGCAGGCGTAACGGTCAAGGAGCCGATAGAGCAGAACGCCCTGTGCCCGTCAACAGACCAATGGGTTCTGCTGCCAGGCATAGCAAAGAGGAAGTATGCAGGGCTGCTGGACAAGCAGGACAAGATGCTGCTGGAGAGCAACAAGTCGCAGTTCAATATCTCAGAGTACGGAGCATCTGCCGACAAGAAGGAGAAGGTGGGTGTTGTTGCCTGCGGTATAGGATATAACTACGTCAAGGAGGCTCTGTCAAAGCTTCCTGCCGAGAAGCAGGCCCTATATAATATAGAAAAGGTGTCACAGTATCCATTGCCTGTACAGCGCATAGAGATGCTGGCAAAAGAGAGCGGCAAGCTCCTCGTTGTGGAAGACGGACAGCCTGTAGTAGAGCAGGATGTGAAGGGTATCCTGGGCACTGGTTACATCGTAACAGGTCGCCTGACTGGTGCTTTGCCACGTACAGGCGAGTTAACGCCTGACAGCGTTGCTGCCGCAATGGGTGTGGAAGCTCCTGAGATAATGCCTGCTGCAAAGAACCTTGCAGCTCGTCCACCACAGTTGTGTCAGGGATGCGGACACAGGGATGTGTATGGAGCGTTGGTAAAGATCATTGAGGAGTATCCTGATGCTCGTGTATTCGGCGACATAGGTTGCTACACACTTGGTGCACTTCCTCCATTCAAGGCACTGGCATCATGCGTGGATATGGGTGCGTCTATAACAATGGCCAAGGGTGCTGCTGATGCCGGTTTGCGTCCTGCGATAGCTGTTATTGGTGACTCCACGTTCACACACTCTGGTATGACGGGACTTCTGGATGCTATCAACGAGAATGCTGCCATCACGGTAATAATCTCTGACAACCTGACAACAGGTATGACAGGCGGACAGGATAGTGCCGGATTGAATAAGTATGAGGCAATATGTCTGGGATTGGGAATGGATCCGGAGCATCTTCACGTGGTGACACCGCTACCGAAGAACATCCCGGAGATAGCTCAGCTGATACGCGACGAGATAGCTTACGAGGGCGTATCGGTCATCATCCCAAGAAGAGAATGTATTCAAACGGCTTCTCGTCATGCACGAGAGAAGGCAAAAGCTAAGAAGGAGGCATAAATCAATGAAAAAAGACATAATACTTTGTGGCGTCGGTGGTCAGGGAATCCTGAGCATCGCCACAATCATCGGAGAAGCTGCTACTCAGGCAAATGTAAACCTTAAGCAGGCAGAGGTTCATGGAATGTCTCAGCGTGGTGGCGACGTGCAGTCGAACCTGAGACTTTCTACTGACCCAATATACAGCGACCTTATCTCAATGGGTGAGGCAGACGTGATAATATCAATGGAGCCTATGGAGGCTTTGCGCTATCTGCCCTACCTGTCTAAGGACGGCGTAATCGTTACCAGCAACAAGCCTTTTGTCAACATTCCAAACTATCCGGAAGAGGAAGCTCTGTTCGCTGAGTTGGCTTCATTGCCGAATGTGGTACAGCTGGACATCGAACAGGTGGCAAAAGATGCCGGTTCTGTGCGCTCTGCCAATGTCGTACTGCTCGGTATGGCATCCAAGTATATTGAGATTGTATCAGACGAGGCTCTGAGGAACGCTGTCGCAACAATTTTTGCGCGCAAAGGAGAAAAAGTAGTAGAATCAAACTTAAAGGCTTTCGACATGGGTGCCGAAGCTGCTAAATAAGAAAATGGCTTACAGAAGAGAATTACCTGACTGGAGTTCAGAGTACCTGGATCCAGAACTGGAGACGATGTCTCGCGAGGAGATAGAGAAACTTCAGGTGGAGCGTCTGAAAGAGACTGTTTCACGTTGTATGAATAATCCCATATATAAGAAGAGATTGGAAGAGGCAGGTGTGTCAGCAGACAATATAACAAGTGTCGATGACATCCGCCGCATACCGTTCACCACGAAGGATGACCTGCGCAACAACTATCCTTTCGGATTGGCAAGTGTTCCACTGGAAGAGTGTGTTCGTCTGCACAGTTCCTCTGGTACTACGGGCAATCCTACGGTAATACTTCACACACAGAACGATCTTGACGAATGGGCTAATCAGGTGGCACGTAACCTCTGGATGGTTGGATTGCGCCCTAATGACGTATTCCAGAACTCCTCCGGATATGGTATGTTCACCGGCGGCCTCGGGTTCCAGTATGGTGCAGAGCGCTTGGGTATGCTTACCGTTCCTGCAGCTGCCGGCAACTCCCTCCGTCAGATAAAGTTCATGAAGGACTTTGGCACTACAGCTGTTCATGCCGTACCTTCTTATGTTACCCGCCTCTATGAGGTGATGCAGGAGCAGGGCGTCGATCCACGCAAGGATACTAAGTTGAAGGTGCTTGCCATTGGTGCAGAGCCTCATTCTGAGGAGCAGCGTCAGCGCATACAGAATATGCTGGGTGTTAAGGCTTACAACTCTTTCGGTATGTCTGAGATGTGCGGTCCTGGTGTGGGCTTTGAGTGTAAGGAGCAGAATGGCCTTCACTTCTGGGAGGATTATTACATTGTGGAAATCGTTGACCCGGAAACCCTTGAACCTGTACCGGACGGAGAGATAGGCGAGCTGATACTCACATCCATCAGGCGTGAGGCTATGCCGCTGCTGCGCTATCGTACCCGTGACCTGACCCGTGTCTTGGGACGCGGCTGCCCTTGTGGCCGTAACCACGTAAGGCTTGACAGAATGAAGGGACGCTCTGACGACATGATGGTGCTGAGAGGCGTCAACATCTTCCCTATTCAGATTGAGAAAATCCTGATGCAGTTTAAGGAGTTGGCAAGTAACTATCTCATCACTCTCACTACTGACGAGAATAATGACAACATGACCGTTGAGGTAGAGCTGGAAGATTTGTTTACAGATGACTATCAGCGCCTTATACAGTTGCAGAAAGATGTCAAGAGAGCGCTGAAGGATGAGATACTTCTCACTCCTCATGTGAAACTGGTTCCAAAGGGAACATTGCCTGTAAGTGAGGGTAAGGCTGTCAGAGTAATAGACAAGAGAACAGTTTACAAATAAAAAACTTTAATGCTATGACTATAAAACAACTGTCAATCTTTATAGAGAATAAAGGTGGCACTCTCATACAAGTGCTTGAGTTACTCGGCAAGAACAATATCCAGATTCTTGCATCAACCATAGCCGACACAAAAGACTATGGCATATACAGAGTGATATGTGATGACCCGACACG
This sequence comes from Prevotellaceae bacterium UBA2718, assembly GCA_002353975.1. Classification (GTDB taxonomy): domain Bacteria; phylum Bacteroidota; class Bacteroidia; order Bacteroidales; family Bacteroidaceae; genus Prevotella. The sequence goes on along the minus strand of DEKQ01000058.1, from coordinate 8,181 downwards.
TGCCTACCTCCTGCTGAAGGAAGAAGGCGTAAACATCCAACTGACTGACGTCAATGCCGTATATGTAGAAAACGTGTCGGGAGAAGCAGCAAGAGTGATGAAACTGTTCTCAGACAGCGATATACACATCGCTTACATGTATTCGTTCTTGCTGAAGGGCAGGGGAGTGCTCATCTTCCGTACGTCTGATCCAAGCAAGACGAATGAAATAATAACCATCAATAAGCTCCAATCCGTTTTTGAGGACGATTTGAAGCAATAGTACACTTCATACAACACAAACACAACAACGTATATAGACACAAAAGATGAAGAAAAAATTATTTCTACTTGCAATGCTTGTACAATTTGCAAGTGTTGCATGGTGTGCGGAAGAGATTAGTTCCGATTTGAAGGCCGATACTGTATTGGCATCCAACAGCGGTGAGTATAGTGACTTTAATGCCACCAGCGAAGTCGGCATACTTGAGAGGAAGAAGCCCCTCATGGCTCCACCGCCCGCCGATGCCNNGATGCCAAGGAAAAGGATTTTAAGTACTGGTCACAAGCCGTGCTGTCACGTGTCAAGGTGAGGGCATACGCTCAGGGAGGCTATACCGCTACGTTTCAGAATGAAGGTAAGAACTCAAATACCTTTGACCTGAAGCGAATAGTACTGATGGTAGGTGCCGATATAGCACCCCATTTCTATGCCTTCTTCATGCATGAGTTCAAGAGCGGCGCCGTGCAGGAGTACTATCTGGAGTATCGTCCCTTCAAGGCTCTGAACTTCCGCCTGGGACAGTCGAAGAACGAACTCTCTATAGAGAACCCTCTCTCTCCAACCATTTTGGAGAGCATCAGCTGCAGCTCACAGTCAGTAGCATGGCTTTGCGGCGCTGACCCTCTGGTCAACAATGGCTCAGGTCGTGACTTGGGTATTATGATGTATGGTGACCTCTTCAACAGCAAGCTGCATTACGTCATAGAGGTTGTAAATGGTGGCCAGATAAACACCAGTGACAAGAACAACCAGAAGAATATCATTGCGAAATTGGAGTACAAGGTTCTGCCTACGCTGAAGTTCTCCGTCTCTGGTCAGAAGGGTTATGGCTATGCCGTAGCCACGTCTCCTTTCAATCCTGGCATCAAGCTTGGAGACACCTACCGTCAGAACCGCTATGCTGCTGGCTTCGAATGGACAGGTTCTCGCGCTGGTCGTGACTTCTGGCGCAACCGTTGCCCATACGTGCGCTGCGAGGCTCTCGGAGGTAAGGACGGCGATGTAGGTAGCTTCGGTGTCTATGGTGCCACGACTATTCCTCTCTATAAGCAGCTGGATGTTGTTGCCGTTGCCGACTACTTCAACAAGAACACAGACATGCACCTCAGGCAGACAAACCTCACCCTGGGTTTCCAGTACTGGATACACACTAAGTGCCGCCTTCAGGCGCAGTATGCCTACAGCATAAAGAGCCACGAGATGAAGGCTCTGACAGGCGGCAACTATAGCCAGATACTGACTCAGGTTCAGGTATCATTCTAACACATACACAAACACAAGAAAATATAATTGCAACACTATGTTTATCAAAGTATTACTCACTGTGATATTTCTCTGTGTCACAGTCGCAGTAGGAATCTATTCCCGTAAACAGGCCAACAGCGTAGAGGGCTTTGTGCTTGGTGGTCGCAACGTGGGTGGCTGGCTTACAGCCTTCGCCTATGGCACCTCCTATTTCTCTGCCGTCGTGTTCGTTGGCTACGCCGGACAGTTCGGTTGGAAGTATGGCCTGTCCGCATCTTGGATTGGTATAGGCAACGCCATCATCGGCTCGTTGCTGGCGTGGATTCTGTTAGGCAAGCGTACACGCCTCATGACACAGTTCATTCAGAGCCGAACGATGCCTGACTTCTTCGGTACACGTTACGGAGATGAGGGATTGCGCATAGCTGCTTCCATCATTGCCTTCGTGTTCCTTATTCCTTACACCGCAGGCGTGTATATGGGTATCTCGAAACTCTTTGAGATGGGCTTTGGCATATCCTACGAATACTGCGCCGTTATCATGGCTGTCCTCACAGCTGTCTATGTCATTCTGGGTGGTTACAAGGCTACGGCCATCAATGACTTCATTCAGGGCATCATCATGATTTTCGGCATCACGACGGTCATCGCCGTTGTGCTCAATTCGCAGGGCGGCCTTGTGGCAGCCACACAGAAGATGGCAGAGATTGTTCCTAACACAGATGATTTGACGCAGCGAGGTTCGGAACTCTATGCTAACTTCCAGGCGGGAGACTTTGCGTCGTGGTTTGGTCCTAATCCTCTTAGCCTCTTGGGTGTTGTGGTACTGACATCTCTCGGTACATGGGGATTGCCACAGATGGTGGGAAAGTTCTATTCCATCACAGATGAGTCAGCCATCAAGCGCGGCACAATCATTTCAACTATATTTGCATTTATAGTAGCTGGTGGCTGCTACTTCCTCGGTAGCTTCGGACGCCTCTTCGTGCCTACGGCCTTCAATGCCGAAAAGGGTAAGTTTGTGTATGACAATATCATACCAACAATGCTTGAGACGTTGCCGGATATTCTCATCGCTTTGGTTATCCTGCTGGTACTCTCAGCCTCTATGTCCACTCTTGCCGGACTTGTCCTCACATCATCATCCACGATGACCCTTGACCTTATCTATCGCGACAAGAAGAGCCTTGAGGGTGAGGTAACCGGTGGTGAGATGGACGATATGGTGGTAGAGAAGATAGAGCGCCGCAAGGTTGTCGTAATGCGTGTACTCATCGTGTTCTTCATCGTCATATCGCTGATGATAGCCCTTAATCCACCTCAGTTCATCGCTCAGCTCATGGGTATCTCATGGGGAGCGTTGGCAGGAGCTTTCCTCGCTCCATTCATGATGGGTCTTTACTGGAAGGGTGTCACCCGCCTCTCCGTATGGGCATGCTTCGTATGGGGTGTAGGGCTTACTGTGGTGAATATGCTCATAGGCAATCCTATCAACCCTATTGACTGTGGAGCCATAGCTATGCTTGGAGGCTTTATCGTTGTCGTGTTGGTTAGCCTCCTCACTCCGAAGATGCCTACTCAGAAGGTGGAGCAAATCTTCCAATGCTACAGCCAGAATAATGCATAATCTTTAATGTGTAATGACACTGAAAGAAATTTTGACTGACGGCGACCACTTTGCCTCTGGCATCGGAGCACGGCTGACAACGATTGAAGAAGGCAAGGCGTGTGCAGAACTGACTGTCGAGGAACGTCATCTTAATGCTGCAGGCGTGTGTCAGGGCGGTGTCTATTTCACGCTGGCTGACATCACTTTCGCCGCTGTTACCAATTCGCACGGACCTGTGACTGTTGGCATTCAGAACAGCATCACATTCCTCAAGTCCGCAAGGCTTGGAGACACGCTGACGGCAGAGACCATAGAGGTGTATAACCATCATAGGATGCCATTCTGCGAGACGCGTGTCACCAATCAGAATAACGAGCTGCTTTGCATCGTCACGGGGTCGGCTTATCGCAAAAAAGAACTGTTCCCTTTTGATAGCCTGATGTGATTGTAAATTCATAATTTCTAAATTTCTAATTCTTAAAATATGATTCTTAACCGCGAAATGGAGTGCATGGATCGTGCCTCCATGAGAAAATTACAGAGTGAGCGTCTTGTCAAGACAGTCAAGACATGTTATGAGAAAGTTCCGTTCTATCGCAGGAAGATGGACGAGATGGGCGTCAAGCCTGAAGATATACGTGGCATAGACGATATCACAAAGTTGCCGTTTACCACCAAGCACGACCTTCGTGATGAGTACCCCTTCGGCCTGCAGGCCGTGCCTCAGAGTGAAATTGTTCGCATCCATGCCTCTTCTGGTACTACGGGTAAGCCCGTCGTAGGCACCTACACCAAGCACGACCTTGAGATGTGGGCAGAGTGCGTAGCACGCGTGCTGGCTGTGGGTGATGTAGGTCCCGGCGACATCGTTCAGGTGGCTTACGGATATGGACTGTTCACAGGCGGTTTGGGTGCCCACGATGGAGTTCTCGCACGCGGAGCTGTACAGCTGCCTATCTCTGCGGGTAACTCTGAGAAGCAGATTATGTTAATGAAAGACTTTGGTACTACAGCCATTTGCTGTACACCTTCGTATGCCCTCCATTTGGCAGAGGTGATAGAGAAAAGCACTAATGTCAAAGCAGAGGATCTGAAACTCAGAGTCGGATTCTTCGGAGCAGAGCCTTGGACATGGGGCATCCGCCGCGAGTTGGAGAAGAAACTACACATCAAGGCTCTCGACATCTACGGATTGACGGAGATGTGCGGCCCCGGTGTCGGCGGTGAGTGTCAGTATCAAAACGGTACTCACGTAGCCGAGGATATGTTCTTCCCGGAAATCATTAACCCCGAGACATTGGAACCCGTAGCGCCGGGCGAAGAGGGCGAGCTCGTGTTCACCTCGCTGTGCAAGGAGGCTATGCCTATCCTGCGCTATCGTACCCGTGACCTCACACACCTCATTTACGACAAGTGCGAATGCGGACGTACTACGGTTCGTCTCGGAAAGATTCTCGGACGTAGCGATGATATGCTCATCATCCGTGGCGTCAACGTATTCCCATCTCAGATAGAGACCGTACTGACAGAGTTCCCTGTCTTCACACCGCAATACTTCATTACCGTTGACCGTAAGAACAACGAAGACACCTTCGACCTCGATGTTGAGCTGCGTGCGGAGTACTTCTCTCCAAACCCGGCAAAGCAGATGCCTTTCATCAAGCCGCTCTACGACCGTATCGTCTCCCTCGTTGGCATCAAGCCAAACATACACATCAAGGAGCCTGGCAACATCGAGCGTTCTACCGGCAAGGCTAAGCACGTGCTTGACAAGAGAACACTCTTGAAAGACTGGAAATAACTTTCTAAAGTAGATAAGGAGTTAAGGACTCCTTCATAAACTTGAAGATACCAAAATATGACAACTCCATTAGACAACAAGACAGTCACCGAGGTCATCGACGAGATGTCCCTCGGTGACTTTTCACAGGCCACCATCCGTGACCTGCAGACACTTTCACGTACACTTGAAGAAAAGACCGGTGAGCCCGTCATACACCTTGAGATGGGCGTGCCTGGCCTCCAGCCGTCAGAGATAGCGCTTCGTGCCGAGGCCGAGGCACTCGCCAATGGCGCTGCCACGCAGTATCCGCCAAACGGTGGCATCCCACGCATCAAGAATGCTGCGAGTCAGTTTGTCAAGGCGTTCATCGGCGTTGACATCGACCCTCTCTGCTGCATACCCACTACGGGTTCCATGCAGGGCACCTTCGCCACGTTCACCGCTATTCGTCATGCTATAGCGAAAGACACCGTCCTGCTCATCCAGCCAGGCTTCCCCGTGCAGACAACCCAGTGCGATGTCATAGGACTGAAGCATCAGGCTCTCGACATCTACGACTATCGCGGACAGAAACTCATAGAAAAGCTTGAGGAAATCCTTTCTGCCGGCAACATCAGCAGCATCGTCTATTCCAACCCTAACAACCCGTCATGGGTATGCTTCACCGAAGAAGAGCTGCAGGGTATTGGTGAGTTGGCTACGAAGTATGACGTAATAGTGCTTGAAGACCTGGCATACTTCGCTATGGACTTCCGCCGCGACCTCTCACATCCGTTCCAGGCACCTTATCAGGCTACCGTTGCCCGCTACACGGACAACTACGTCCTCTGGATCAGCGGCTCCAAGGCATTCTCATACGCGGGTCAGCGCATCGGCGTCACATGCATCAGCAACAAGCTCTACCACAGGGAGTACGCACCCCTGAAGGAGAAATTCGGCGTTGCCACATTCGGTGACTTCTTCACCAATCGCCTCATGTACACCCTCTCCAGTGGCACTACGCACTCCGTACAATGTGCTATGTCTGCACTCATGGAGGCAGCATGCGACGGGTCATACAATTTCCTCGACGATGTGAAGGAATACGGTCGCCGTGCCAAGTTCCTGAAGGACGTACTGCTTGCTGCTGGCTTCCAGCTGGTTTACGACAACGACATGGGGTCACCCCTTGCCGACGGTTTCTACTTCACCGTCATCTATCCCGGAATGACCGGCCTGCAGCTCACACGAGAGCTCATCTACTACGGCATCGCCGTCTTCCCCCTCGACACTATGGGCTCCACCCAGCAGGGCGTGCGTATCTGCACCTCATTCTTCAAGCCCGAACAGGAACAGCTGTTCAAGGAAAGAATAGAGGCATTCAAGAAGCAGAATGCATAACTCGTTAAGTAGTCGTCCTCGCCCGCGTAAAAAAGGTACGACCTCTTTATAATTTTGAATTTTGAATTTTGAATTCATTCCGTTTGACTCTCCACCTTCTTCAAACAGACATACTGTCCATGTGCCCCGCTGCTAATCATCTTGCAGTGGAGCACATGCTCTCCGCTTATCATCCTTCGGGAGAGGACGGTGTGGACACATCCCTGTATATCCTTCCTGAGATGTGGAGCACGGGATTTGTCACCTCTCCGTGTGGCGTGGCTGAAGAGCACGGCGAAAGCCTTGCATGGATGCAGCGTATGGCAAGGGAACACCGTGCTGCCTTTGCCGGTTCCGTAGCTGTCTGTGAGGGAGGCGCTTATTACAACCGTCTCTACTTCGTCACTCCCGATGGTGCCGTAACGCACTATGACAAGCGCCATCTCTTCACATACGGTGGCGAGCAGCGCAACTACACTCCAGGCAGTGACAGGACTATAGTGGAGTGGGGCGGGGTGCGCTTCTGCCTGCAGATATGCTATGACCTGCGTTTCCCCTGCTTCAGCCGCAACGTGCCACAGACGTTATCGGGCAAGTCTGCCGTTCCGTCCTACGACTGTCTTCTCTATGTAGCCAATTGGCCTTCATCGCGTCGCCGGGTATGGGACATCCTCCTGCAAGCCCGCGCCATAGAGAACCAATGCTACGTCATCGGAGTCAACCGTGTTGGCTCTGACGATGCTTGCCAATACGATGGCGGCACAGCTGTCATCGATGCATACGGCAAGACCGTCATACAGGCTCAGGACAACACACAGGAAATCATCTCATGCCGTTTGGACATGGAAAAGCTCCAAGCCTTCAGAAAGAAATTCCCCGTACTTCAGGATGCTGACTGACTTTATAATACTCAAAAAAATCTTGATGTATGAAAAAAAACATTACTCAACCTTAGCAAGCTTTGCTTGCGAAAGTTGAGTAAGTTATCTTCTTCGTGTATAACAACGTTCACCCCTCATCTCACGTTTCTCCCCCTTGGGGGAGCCGGAGGGGGCTTTCCCCTCCCCGGGTGGAACTTTAATTTTGAATTTTGAATTCTTAATTTTTAATTCCCCCGGAGGGGGGGCTTTACGCCTTCTTAAACTTCCCCTTCTGCACGGAGTTGTTGGCGAGCAGCGTCTTGGACGTGATGTCCTTGCCCTTGCAGCCCTCGGGGCGGAAGCGGATGTGGGCACCCACTACATTATCGGCGGCGGAAAACTTATCCTCGCTCTCGGCGCCGGTGGACGTGAGATTGATGCGGAACGTGCCGATGCCGTTGAGCTTCACCTGCTTAGAGTCCATCAGCATCTCGAGCATACAATCCTTCATCTTCATCAGCACGGGGCGCACGATGTCTATGCTCCAGATAGAGCCGTGATTAGCGATATGCGTGGCCATCGCCTCAAGGTCAAGCGTCTCGCCCATCTCAATAACCTTGCCGTAGAACTTATGCGTCCCAATGGTCTTTCTGTTGTCCTGGTAAGTCTGAATAAATACTGGCATAACTAAAAACAAAAATTAGAAAGTTAATAATAAAATAATTGATTTTTTTGAAAGAAATTCAGAGGGATTTTTTTTTGAAAGAAATTAGGATGGTTTTTGAAAGAAATTAGAATAATTACCATAATTCCGTTACTGAAAGCCCCAACTGCGCGAGCTAATTATCCTAATTATAATAATTTCTGTCTTTTCCCTTCATCCGCATGGTTATTATTTTTATTATTCCAATTTCTTTCAACCCTCCGTCCGTCCTCCGTTCACGTTCCCCTCCCTTTTGGGGAGGGGTCAGGGGAGAGGTTACGCCTTCACGAATCCCGTAGTCTTCTGCAGCTTGATCTTGCTCAGCAGCGACTTGGATGTCACGTCCTCGCCCTTCGCGCC
>DEKQ01000157.1:499-4082 GCA_002353975.1 Prevotellaceae bacterium UBA2718 | reverse complement strand
CCATACTGCTCGAAGCCCATGCGGGGGCGGTGGTTGTCGGTGCGCTCATACTGTGCTGCCACGGTAGATGAGAACCTGCCGCTCCTCACTTGGTTGGAGGCTTCGGCCTGTATTGTCCCCCAACTGCCGGCACCGAGGTTGATATTGGTCCTCACGCCGTTCTCCTTCATCTGGCGTGTCACGATGTTCAGCACGCCTCCCATGGCGTTAGAGCCATAGAGCATAGAGGCAGGACCGCGCAGCACCTCCACGCGTTCTGCCATCAGCGTCTGGTATGAGTCAGCGATGGGATGCCCATAGACACCGCTGTACTGCGGGTGGCCGTCGATGAGCACCAGCAGCTGGCCTGCACCGCCGCTAATGCCACGCAGGTTGATGCCACCGGCAGCACCGCCGCTGACGCCGTAGCCCATCATGCCACGACTGGTGACAAACAGGCTCGGAACCTGCTGCATCACCGTGGGCAATACGGATGTCTGGTTCTCTATGGTCAGGGCAGTGCGGTCTATCACGCTGACCGTGAAGGGCAGGTGGCGCACGTCAGTAGCGTTGCGGGTGCCTGTCACCACCACTTCGCCAAGTCTTAGGCTGTCGGACAGTTCCGCTGCCTTGCTGAAATTGCAGCAACACAGTGCTGCGACAATAAGTAGATGTTTCTTCATCGGAATTTATGTGTTATGTATTGTTTGATTCTGAAATTGCGGTGCAAAGGTAATACATAATTTACAATTCATCATGCATAATTCATAATTTGAATGCATTTTCAATTATTTTTATTAACTTTGCACAAAGAATAATAGGAGGGCGGGTGTATCTTCCGCCACTGGTACATGCTGATTATTGCGGTGTGAGACACGTCGCCTCCTGCTTGACGAGAATATGAATTATGGATTTTGAATTAAAAAGCCGCTATGCGCGTCACCTCATGCTGCCTGAGATAGGAGAGGAGGGACAGAAGAAGATACTCTCCTCCCGCGTCCTTGTAGTCGGTGCCGGTGGGCTGGGCTCGCCCGTCATGCTCTATCTTGCCGCTGCAGGAGTGGGCACCATAGGCGTCATTGATGCCGATGAGGTGGACCTTAGCAACCTGCAGAGGCAGGTCATCCACCAGACAAAAGACCTCGGCACGCCCAAAGTGGAGAGTGCCAGGGAGAAGATGCTTGCCATAAATCCCGACGTGAGGGTTGAGACATACCACGAGTTCCTCACTCCTGCCAATGCCCTGAGCATCATAGAGCGCTATGACTTCATAGTCTCCTGTACCGACAATCTCGCTGCCAAGGCCCTTGTCAGCGACACTTGTGTGGCTGCAAGCAAGGCGTTCTCGCATGGAGGCATATCGGAGTGGACGGGCCAGACCTTCACCCATGTGCCCGGCACGGCAGACTATCGCTGCATCTTCGGTCCTCCACCCGCAGAGGCTCCAGCCGCTTCAGCCCCTGCTTCCGATGGTTCTCAGGGAAGTGTAAGCAGCGAGACCGCCGCGCCCCAAGCTCCCGTGCTGGGCGTCCTCGGTGCTGTGGCAGGTATGCTTGGAACCATTCAGGCGGCAGAGACACTGAAGTATCTCACCGGTGCAGGCCAACTGCTCACCAATCGTCTGCTCATGTTCGATGCCCTGACCATGAAGTTCGATGTCCTGACCCTTGGAATGGATTAGAACCTAAGCCCTCCGAATTTCGTAAGCAGGTAAAAAAACACAAGTGGGTGAGCCCCGAAAAACAGGCTCACCCACTTGTGTTATGACTTAAGCTATGTGTTTCTTACAGTCCTATGTAAGACTTGATAGTAGCTATAATCTTCTGCGAAGCCTCCGTTGTGTAGAGCTTGTCATTGAGGAATTCGTCAGAGTGACATCCGCCCTTGCTTACAATCTTTGTCACTACGGGGTTAGTACTGTCATCGATGGCACCGCCTGTCCAAGGGTCGTCAGAGCAATATACGAACAACATCTTGTACTTAGACTGCGTCTTTACCCATGAGCGGAAATCGCTCATCAGGCGTCCACCGTCCCACTGAGAGGCATACTTCTGCATGTTGGTATGGTTCTCAAAGATGTCGGCTACGCTGTATGCCTTGTCTGTAGAGATGGCTGTACCCTCAAGCATAGAGAAGTCGATGGCTACATTGCCCAACTCGCGGGCTGCCTGCACATAATAAGGCAAGTCACGGTCGGTGTTGCGCAGCTGGAACAGCTCTTCGTCTGTATATGCCGCACGTGTCTCCTGATAAGAATATGGATCTGTGTAGTCTTCCTGAAGGTCCTTCAGAAGCATCGCTTTCAGAGAGTCTTCAACATCCTTGGAACTCATGAATGCAAATTCTGCCACCTGCTCTATTGCCTCATCCCTGTCGTCCATCTCCTTCTGTGTTGTTGCGATGTCAATGGCTTTGTCAACGTCAGGGACCAGCTTTGCCCAACTGCTGAACGGTACTCCGGAGAACTTGTAGAAGTTTAACATGAGCATGTTAAAGAGCAGGCCGCATGTCACCTCCTCCTCGCTACGTCCGAAGGTGTTGATAACCTCTACGTAGTATTTCGGATATTTCTGGTAGAACTCCTTGATGCAGGCCTCGCGCAGTACCTTGTTATTGGCGATGGCTACGGGCATCTTCTTCAGCCGTGCGTAGGCTATGCCCATTTCTGAGTCTGCGTCATAGCCCGCACCGCAATTGTTATACAGGTATTGGCCCATGCGTGTGTCGTCGCTGCATGTAGGCGTGGCGGGCAGGAATGGGGTGCCGAAAGCCACGTACAGGTCAATGTCGTCCCACCCGTTCAGGTCGCTGTAGTATGCGTACAGCGCTGTCGTGATGCCGTCTTTGCTGACACCCGTGCTGATCCACTTGTTCTGGCTGAAGAGGTTCTTCTTCATCATGTCAACAATGGCATGAAGGTCGGCAGCTGCCTGATCGGCCCACAGGTAGGTGAAGTCCAGGTTGTCGGAAGCCTCCGGCAGTGACTTGTTGAAGTAGCGGTGCTCCACGGAGAGCATATTGGCATTGAGGTGGTTTCTCAGGTCAACGTCACGAACCTGGTGAGCGCTGTCGCCCATGGAGTAGCCGTTGGTATAGAGCACCACGGGGGCATCCTGCGATACATACTTCAGGCTTGCACGCTGTTTGAAAGTGCCCAAAGCCGGATTCTTGTGGTCTATAGGCTGATTGAAGTAAAAGAAATAGACCTTGTCCTGCTTGAGGCTTGTATAGTCAACGGCAATGTCAATGGTGACGTCAGAAACGCCCGGCAGTTTTTCGAGCATCCTGCAGACCTCGTCTGTCAACTCCTCCTGATTGCCTTTGTCTCCTCCCGACTCAGGTGCGATGATTTCTGTTATCTCGTTGCTCTCAGAACATCCTGTCATCATGATGCCTGCCATGATAGCGGCAAAGAGCATCAGTAAGTTTCTCTTGTTTTTCATTTTTTTTTCGTTCACTCTTTATTTTTCACTCTTCATTCTTCACTCTTCACTCTTCACTTTTCACTCTTCACTCTTTATTGTCCGTTACGGATGTATTGCAGTGCTCTGTCAAGCTGAGAGTCTTTGCCCGTTGTCTCATATTGCATTACGTCAAAGTTGAC
>DEKQ01000157.1:0-413 GCA_002353975.1 Prevotellaceae bacterium UBA2718 | reverse complement strand
TACCGGTGTCTTGCCAGCCTCGCCAACCTGTCCAGAGTAATTAAGGGTGTTTTTCTCGTTTCCTGTCAGTCCGCAGATACCTCCACTTGTACGCTTGCCTATGAGCTTGGCGTTCTTGAGGGTCTTAGCCCCGAGCGAGGTTATTTCCGACATGCTTATCGAGCCGCAGTTTGTAAGGAGCACGATGGGCTCGTCATCTACTACGTAGTGCTCACCATAGTATGTATCCATAACGGCGGGCATGGGTATTGAGTAGTCCAGACGGCCCGTGCCGCGCTTGAAACGCTCCTTGCCGACAATCATACCGCCCGATGGACGCAGGGCGCCGAGGGTGTAAGGGAAATCACCAGTGGAGCCGCCTACGTTTCCGCGCAGGTCAATGATGACACCGCCCAGCTTGCCGGCCTTGCCCA
>DEKQ01000145.1:10874-11006 GCA_002353975.1 Prevotellaceae bacterium UBA2718 | reverse complement strand
ACATCCGAGAGTAAAGTAGGCCACCGTCGGGAGTATAGTTGGTTACCGTCGGGAATTTCGTTACTTGCCCCTTTCTATGAGCAGAAATCCTCCTGCGAGAATTTACTTTTTCTTCTGTCCGTAATAGGCGTT
>DEKQ01000145.1:7389-10818 GCA_002353975.1 Prevotellaceae bacterium UBA2718 | reverse complement strand
GGGTTCATCGTGGTCATAGGATTGATGGCAAAGCTGACAAAAGCCATTTTTGCGCATTGTTCCATAACCTTGGCATTATATACCGCATTATCAGGCGAAGTGCCCCACGAGAACGGACCGTGATTCTTTACAAGTACGGCAGGCGTGTGGTCAGGATTAATTTTGCGGATATTGAGTATCTCGTCCACGATTACGTTACCTGTCTCCAGTTCATACTGTCCCTCCACTTCTTCCTTGGTCATATCGCGTGTGCAGGGAATAGCTTTGTAGAAGTAGTCGGCATGTGTGGTTCCGATGTTAGGAATATCCTGCCCTGCCTGAGCAAAAGCTGTAGCATACGTTGAATGTGTGTGTACCACACCCTGTATATTTGGGAAAGCCTTATACAGCACCAGATGTGTCGGAGTGTCAGACGAAGGGTTGAGGTCGCCCTCAACAACCTTTCCGGTCTCCAGATCTACAACAACCATATCCTCAGCTTTCATCACATCGTATGAAACTCCGGATGGCTTGATGACCACAAGACCCTTCTCGCGGTCTATGCCTGAGACATTTCCCCACGTGAAAATCACGAGGCCTTGCTTCACAAGGTCCATATTAGCTTTGAAGACTTTCTGTTTCAGTTCTTCTAACATTTGTTTTCTTTGATTTTAAGGTTAAATAATAGATTATCTCAATATGGGCGTAAGATGCATGCGGGTTTATTCTTTTGCCCGCATGCTTTCCTACACCTTATTTATATTACCACAATACCCAGTAGAGCACAACGAGGATGGCAATTACGCATGCTGCGCCTATATTGAATGTGCGATCAGTCTTGAATATCTGGATGTCCACACCAATTGACTTCACATCTTCCACCTTGTCTCTTGCGTTGCTGGTGAGATAGAGATATATGCAGAAGAACATTGTTGCCATGAAGAAGAATGCCTCGAAGCCCAGGTCACGCATTTCCTTGCTGAAGAATGTCTGCAAACCGAGTATGAACGCTGCGAAGGCAAGACCCAGGAAGATATGCGCCCACTTGTAGAGCACACGCTTCGTCTTCTCTGGCAGTTCCTCTGCAGGCTTAGTGTTGTTGGACATGAATGAGAGTCCGAAGAAGAGCACTACGAGACAGATGAACACGTATCCCATGCGGAGGAGGAACGGTACGTCAGGCAGGAGGAACTTGAAGAGGATAGAGAAGGCGAATGTGCCGATAGCCGTAACGACTGCTGCGAGTCCGCTTGCACGCTTCCACAGAAGTCCAAGTCCGAAGATTACAACGATACCTGGGTAAACGAAGCCAGAGTACTCCTGAATAACCTGGAAGGCCTGGTCAGCACCACCCATGATTGGGTAAACGGCGATGAGAGCCATCAGCAGGGCGCAGAGAGAGGTGATACGACCTACGTTCACGAGTTTCTTCTCTGATGCGTTCTTGTCAATGTAATGCTTGTAGATGTCCATAGTGAAGATGGTAGAGGTACTGTTGAACATCGAAGCGAGAGAAGAGATAACGGCAGCGGCGAGGGCGGCAAATGAGAGACCCTTGACGAATACCGGAGTGAAGTTGCGGATGAGGTAAGGATAAGCGTCATCAGAACGCTCTATGGAGCCTGCCAGATGTGGCAGTTGGTCAATAACGGGAACGCCGTTATATGTACCTTTCATAATATAGAATGCGCAAACGCCAGGAATACAAACGATGAATGGGATGAGAATCTTCAGGAATGCTGCGAAAATCATACCCTTCTTAGCTTCTGCCAGAGACTTTGCAGCAAGACCCTTCTGGATGATATACTGGTTGAAGCCCCAATAGCCAAGGTTAGTGAGCCACAGAGCACCTACGATAACCACAATACCGGGGATGTCGAAATAAGGATCGGCTCCTGGCTGGGTCTTGAGCACTTCACCTGTAGAGTTGATTATACCGTCGATGTCAGGATAAATCTCGGTATTACGCTCCACGACAAGACTGAAGTGTTCGTCACCTTTTATGCTTCCCAAGTGTGTATAGATCTCAGAGAAAGCACCCAATGCGCCTCCGTCGATGTGGAGTTCTGAACCGATTACGCTCAGCGCTGCGTATGCCGTGATAAGTCCGCCACCAACGAGGAATGTCACCTGCATCACGTCCGTCCATGCTACAGAAGCCAAACCGCCATAGATGGAGTAAAGTCCTGCGATGAGGAAGAGAATGAGGATGATGGTGAGAAGTGTGAAGTCAACCTGCATGCCACACATATAGCCCATAGTAGCAGGCAGACCGAGAATCTGCTTGATGGCCAGAGCACCCAGCCAAGCTACTGAAGTCAGGTTGATAAACACATAGAGGAAGAGCCAGAAGATGGAGAAGCTCAATCCTACGCCATCGTTATAGCGGTCGCGAAGGAACTGAGGAATAGTGAACACCTTCTTCTCAATCATAAGCGGCAGCAGGAACTTACCCACTACGAGGAGCGTTGCCGCAGCCATCAACTCGTATGCGGCCATAGCGATACCGGAATTGAAGGCAGAGCCAGACATTCCGATGAACTGTTCTGCAGATATGTTGGCTGCTATGAGAGATGCACCCACAGCCCACCATGTGAGGGTGTTACCTGCAAGGAAGTAATCTGTAGATGATTTTTCTTCACCTTTCTTGCCACGACTGAGGAAAATGCCCAGGCTGACAAGAATTATTATATATACGATAAATACGAGATAGTCAATGGTTTCAAAGCCATTGTTTTGCAGAGCTTCTATTACACTCATTTTTGTTTAGTTTATTAGTTAGTTGATTCTATGTTAATTCTGTTTGTTTGGATTTCTCCTGATGTGATATGCCGTTCGTCCCCTATACCTTATTATTATATATAGGGGGCTTACAATATCCCAGCCTTACTTTGTGGAGAATTTATATGCCGCGTGGCTGTAGTACTTCTCACCCGGCTTGAGCGTTGGCTGCACCCAGTCTTTCTTGTTAGGAGAATCCGGGAACTTCTGGCTCTCCAAGCATACGCTCACGTGCTTAGGATATTTCAGCCCGTGCTTGCGGATGATGTCCTTGTCCTTGCCCACTCCCTGGAAGTTTGCAGAATAGAACTGTACGCCAGGCTCGTTGGTGTACATCTCCATGAAGATGCCACTCTTAGGTGAGTAAAGTGAGGCACACACCTGTGTGTCGTCGCCCTTACCGTCCTTATAGGTGTTCAGGCACCAGTTGTGGTCATAGCCTCCTGCATTCTGAATCTGCTCAAAGGCAGAGTTGATGCTGTCGCCTATGGCGTGTGGGGTACGGAAATCCATTGGAGTCCCCTCAACAGAGCAAACCTTGCCCGTTGGGATATAAGCCTTGTCTGAAGGAGTGAAGTTGTCAGCATTCAGATAGAGTATCTGATCTGTTCCTTCCTTATCCAGCTCTCCGCTAAGGTTATAGTAGTTGTGATTGGTCTGATTGATGAT
>DEKQ01000145.1:5507-7313 GCA_002353975.1 Prevotellaceae bacterium UBA2718 | reverse complement strand
TCACCTTTCCGGGGAAACCGTTCTCGCCATCTTCGGCAACAATAGTCAGCTTCAGTATAGAGTCTCCCTCCTGAACTGCATCATACACTTGGTTCATCCATCCGGTAGTTCCGCCTCCGTGCAGACAGTTATCGCCATCATTTTGCTTAAGCTGATAGGCAGTACCGTTGAGGGTGAACTTACCTCCCGCGATACGGTTGGCATAACGTCCTACGGAAGAACCGTAGTCGCTGGGGCTGTTCAGGGTGTCGGCATACTGGTGAATGTTGTCAAATCCCAGCACCACGTCCGTTGGCTTGCCGTTTTTGTCAGGAACAACGAGTGAAACTACCCTACCCCCATAGTTCGTAATAGACACCTCCATGCCATTGGCATTTTTCAGGGTGTAGAGCTTAACGGGCTTCTCGTTGATGATGGTGTCAAACGCAGCAGGATCAAGGCCTGACAGTAGTCCTTGATTCTCGTCTGAGTTAGTACCGCAGGCGGTTGCAAGCATTGCAGTACCAGCCGCGAATAAAAGTGTTTTTAAGTTAGTCATAATATGTTAGTTTTATTGTCTTGGCTTTAGCTCTAAGCAAAAAATCGTGTGTAAAATTACTACATTTTTCCTAATTGGCAACATTTTTCCTTTTATTTTTTCGCGCTAAAGTGAAAAAACATTTAATTTCCAACTTTTTATTATACCCACTTTGCATGTTCCAAGAGTTTTTGATAACTTTGCAGGCTGATTTATACACCTTGCTCAACACATTACATGGCAAAGAAAAAAAACTCCAAGACAAACATCTCCGGGCAGAAGTCATCTTACTTTGATGCTATAGGCCTGAGCAACATATTTGCAAACGACAAAACGAACTTCACGGTTGGCATAACGCTGTTCGCGTTTGCCATATTTATCGTTACGTGTCTCGTATCATACTTCTCTACCGCAGCGAGCGACCAGAGTCTGGTGCTCCACCCCATGCCTGGCGACTTTACCAATACCGGCCATGAGTTCAGCAACTACTGCGGCTCATGGGGTGCATTCATCAGCCACTTCCTTATAGCGTTATGTTTTGGTATCCCTGCTTTCATGATACCGCTGTTCATGCTGATATGTTCACTCGCCTTCATGGGAGTATATAAGCTGAACCTGTGGAAGTGGTTCTTTGCCATGATGATTGTCATGATATGGTCAAGCGTCTTCTTTGCTAAGTTTATCAACCCGATGTTTGACGACCTCGTATTCAACGTAGGCGGAGGTCACGGCGAGTACATTTGCCAGTTCCTCGAGAACATCGTAGGTCCTCCTGGCCTTACCGCAGTACTTGCGCTGACGGCCATATTCTTCCTTACTTATCTCACTTCTGAGACCATTACCGTCATCCGTAACATCCTTAACCCGATAGGCTACATAACAGGCAAGGTAAAGTTTACGATAGCTAACATCGGTAAGGATGGTGAGAAACTGGAGATACCATCTGATAGCGAACCCGCTGCCGTCTATGATGACCCTGCCGCTCAGACCATCACCTTTGATGATGACAAGGTGGAAATCCACGATGCCGGCTACGACGAAGGCTTTTCCGCTGACAATGCTACAGACACTTCCTCTGACAAGTCTAAAGCAGAGTCTGCCAATTCTTCTGATTCCGTTGCCTTTGACATTTCGCAGGGCGAGACAGAGGAAGCATTTGATGGTAAGAGTACTACCGGTGAGGACATCGTGACGCCCTTTGATCCTAAGGCTGAGTTATCACGATATAAGTATCCTACTCTTGACTTGCTTAAGAAGTATGATACCGACGGCAAGTCATTCATTGACGT
>DEKQ01000145.1:0-5467 GCA_002353975.1 Prevotellaceae bacterium UBA2718 | reverse complement strand
AGCATCAAGGCTACCGTTGGTCCTACCATCACGCTCTATGAGATAACGCTTGCGCCTGGCATAAAGATTTCTAAGGTTCGCTCGCTTGAGGATGACATCGCCCTTTCGCTTGCGGCACTCGGCATACGTATCATAGCACCTATCCCAGGAAAGGGTACGATAGGCATTGAGGTTCCAAATGCGACGCCTCAGATTGTCAGCATGGAGTCCATACTGAACTCTAAGAAGTTCCAGGAGTCAAAGATGGACCTGCCACTTGCATTGGGCAAGACTATCAGCAACGAAATCTACATGGTGGACCTTGCAAAGATTCCGCACCTGCTTGTTGCCGGTGCTACGGGTCAGGGTAAGTCTGTGGGACTTAATGCCATCATCACCTCTCTGCTCTACAAGAAACATCCCGCAGAGCTGAAGTTTGTGCTTGTTGACCCGAAGATGGTGGAATTCTCTGTCTATAAGTCTTTGGAGAATCATTTCCTGGCTCAGATACCGCCGGAGAGTGATGCCGATGAACCTATCATAACAGATGTAAAGAAAGTCGTTAAGACCCTCAACTCCCTCTGTCAGGAGATGGATGACCGTTACAACTTGCTCAAATTTGCAAATGTGAGAAAGTTGGAAGAGTATAACGAAAAGTTCAAGAAGCGTCAGCTCAATCCTGAGGAAGGGCACCGTTTCCTGCCATATATCGTTGTCATCATCGACGAGTATGGCGACCTGATGATGCAGGTCGGCAAGGAAATTGAGTTGCCTATTGCCCGCATTGCCCAGAAGGCTCGTGCCGTTGGTATTCACATGATTATTGCAACCCAGCGTCCTACCGTAAATATCGTCACCGGTACCATCAAGGCTAACTTCCCTGGCCGTATGGCATTTAAGGTGATGTCCCAGATAGACTCTAAGACCATCCTTGATTGTGGCGGCGCAAATCAGCTCATCGGTCGGGGTGATATGCTGATTCTTGATAAGGGAACACCTGTCCGTGTGCAATGTGCATTCGTTGATACGCCTGAGGTAATAGCAATTAATGAGTTCATCGCCAAGCAGCCAGGCTTTGGCGGACCGTTTGAGTTGCCTGAGCCTATCAGCACCGACGAAGAAGGCGGCGGCGCTAATGGTGCCGACTTGGAGAACCTTGACCAGCTCTTTGCTGAGGCAGCACGTGTCATCGTCTCCATGCAAAGCGGCTCCACATCGCTCATTCAGCGCAAGTTCTCTATCGGATATAACCGTGCTGGCCGCCTGATGGACCAACTGGAGAAAGCCGGAGTAGTAGGCCCGACGCACGGTTCCAAGCCAAGAGAGGTGCTCATACAAGATGAGAACACCCTGCAATCATTACTCAACACTTTGGGATGCAATTAATATCCCCCACACATACAAATCTAATTAACTCAAATTTCAGAATATGCGATATTTCTTATCAGCACTTTTGACCATTGCTTTAATCTTTGCGGTACAGCCATCATCTGCGGCAAGCAAGACATCTGCCGAGGCCCGCAAGATACTTGACAAGGCTGCTGCAAAGGTAAACCTCAAGAAAGGTGCCACAGCCTCATTCACCATCAGCAACGGGAGTGCAGGCTCCCGCTCCGGCAACATCACAATCAAGGGTAACATGTTCTATGCCCACACACAGGATGCCTCAATGTGGTACAACGGCAAGACACAGTGGGTATATAACAGCAAGACCGACGAGGTGAACATCTCAAACCCTAAGGCCGCCCAGCAGCAATCCATGAACCCATATACCTTCCTGAATCTCTACAAGAAGGGATATGACATGAGTCTTACCAAAGCTGCCAGCGGCAAAGAAGTACACCTCGTTGGCAAGGGCAGGAGTATCAGCGAGATGTACATCCTCATAGACAACAATTACGTCATTAAGCAGGTAAAGATGCTGCAGAAGGGCAAGTGGATTATCATTAACATCAGCAACTTCAAGCAGACCAGCGTCTCTGACGCAGTCTTCACATTCAACAAGAAAGACTTTCCACGTGCAGAGGTTATAGACCTCAGGTAGTTTAAGAAGTTCAAGAGTCAACAAAGCAAATTTTGAATTTTGAATTCTTAATTTTTAATTCAAACACAGTTGCAACCGTTTTGCATACATATTCTCGGATGCGGCTCTGCCCTTCCCACAAGACATCATAACCCCTCGTCTCAGATTATTGAGGTAAGGGGCAAATACTTTATGATAGACTGTGGCGAAGGTACACAGACTCAGGTGCGTCGCTCCAAGACAAGCTTCTCT
Source organism: Prevotellaceae bacterium UBA2718 (assembly GCA_002353975.1). Taxonomy (GTDB): domain Bacteria; phylum Bacteroidota; class Bacteroidia; order Bacteroidales; family Bacteroidaceae; genus Prevotella. The sequence continues at coordinate 3,213 of DEKQ01000145.1, read as the reverse complement.
AAGCTGTATGCCGTATTCATCACCCACCTGCACGGCGATCATGTACTGGGTCTGATAGGCATGATAAGTACCTTCGGTCTTCAGGGACGCACGGCACCGCTACACGTCTATGCCCCGGAGGCTTATGGGAAGCTGTTTCAGATGGAGCTCGATATGTTTTGCTCCAATCTCGACTTCCCCGTAGTCTTTCATCCTGTTGATACTTCACGTCAGGCCTTAATCTACGAGGACCGTTCCATAACTGTTGAGACCATCCCCCTGCACCATCGCATGCCGTGTGCAGGCTATCTCTTTAAGGAAAAGCCTGGGGCACGCCACATCAATCCAGAGATGATGCAGTTCCACAACGTGCCGCGTTCTCAAGTAGATAACCTTCGTGCCGGATTGGATTGGGTGAACGAAGAGGGTGAGACTATACCCAACGATGTCCTCACTACCCCACCCGACTCTCTCCGAGCCTACGCCTATTGCTCCGACACCTCATACCTGCCGCGTCTTGGGCATCTGCTAAAGGAACTGACCCCAGACCATCGACTCACATTGTATCATGAGTCAACCTACGGAGAGGATATGCATGCTAAGGCTGAGAAATATCTCCACTCCACAGCCCGCGAAGCAGCTCTGACGGCCAGGGATGCCGAGGCTGAGCACCTTCTGCTGGGGCACTACAGCCAGCGTTACGACGATGAAACCGTGCTGCTAAGAGAAGCGCAGCAAGTATTCCCGGACAGCAGCCTGACCAGCGAGGGGATGACAATAAAAATTTGAACTCACGATAGCCTCGCTAATGCAACCAGTAATAGACATACAGAACCTCTCGAAGCGCTTTGGTGAGCGCATACTTTTCTCCGATGTATCTTTCAGCATTCATGAAGGACAACGCGTGGGACTTATAGCGCAAAATGGCACGGGCAAATCTACTCTGCTCTCCATGCTCACCGGCGAAGAAGGTATCGATGACGGGCAGATTATCTACCGCAGCGGCATCACTACAGGATACCTTCGTCAGACCCCGATATTCCCGAAGGGTGCAACGGTGCTTGAGGCATGCTTCACCGGCACACGTATCACAGACGAGGCTCAGCTGAAGGCCAAGCAAATCCTGACGCAGCTGCGCATCACCAACATGGAGCAACCCGTAGAGCAACTCAGCGGCGGCCAACAGAAGCGCATAGCATTAGCTCAGGTGCTCATCTCCAATCCTGACTTCCTCATCCTTGACGAGCCCACCAACCACCTTGACCTTCAGATGGTGGAATGGTTAGAGGGTTTCCTGCGGCGCGGCAACAAGAACCTACTCATGGTGACCCACGACCGTTACTTCCTCGACAACGTCTGCGACATCATCCTTGAGCTTGCCGACCAGACCATCTACTCCTACCGGGGCTCCTATTCCTATTATATAGAGAAGAGGCAGCAGCGAATCGACACCCTCACGGCAAGCATCCAGCATGCCAACAACCTGTATCGCAGGGAACTGGAATGGATGCGACGCCAGCCACAGGCACGCGGACATAAGGCAAGATACCGCGAAGAGGCGTTCTATGAGCTGGAGAAACTCGCCAAGCAACGCATTGAGGAACGGCAGATAAGGCTCAAATCTACCAACGTCTATATCGGCTCAAAGATTTTTGAATGCCAATACGTGTCCAAACGCTTTGATGACAAAGTGATTCTCGACCACTTCTACTACAACTTCTCACGCTATGAGAAGATGGGTATCGTGGGCAGTAATGGCACGGGCAAGTCAACCTTCATAAAGCTGCTGCTCGGACAGGTTGCACCTGATGAAGGCAAGTTCGACATCGGCGAGACGGTACGCTTCGGCTATTTCTCTCAGGAGGGGCTGCAATTCAATGACCAGCAGAAGGTTATAGACATCGTCCGAGACATCGCCGACTATATAGACCTCGGCCAGGGACGCCACTACTCCGCCTCTCAACTGCTCCAGCATTTCCTCTTCTCGCCTGCCCAGCAGTATGACTACGTCTATAAGCTCTCGGGGGGTGAGAAGCGCAAGCTATACCTCTGCACGGTACTGATGCGCAATCCGAACTTCCTCGTTCTTGATGAGCCTACCAATGACCTCGACATACAGACCCTGCAGATACTGGAGCAATACCTGCAGGACTTCCCCGGCTGCGTCATCGTCATCAGCCACGACCGCTACTTCATGGACAAGGTCATAGACCATCTGCTTGTTTTTCATGGCGAAGGTGACATACAGGATTTCCCCGGCAACTATACGCAATATCGCGAATGGAAGAAGCTGCAACCACAATCGTCTCCCACAGCGTCAGCAAAGCAGTCCGCACGCTCCGAGGGTGAAGGAAAAGAGACATCGCGACAGAAGGCAGACAACCCCACCGCAAAGCGCAAGATGACCTACAAGGAGAAGACACTCTTCGCACAGACGGAGAAGGACATTGAGCGCCTTACGGCAGAGAAGGAGCAGATAGAGGCAGAACTAAGCAGCGGTACCAGCGATATAGAGCGCATAACGCAGCTCTCCAAGCGTCTGCCGGAACTCAATGCCGAACTCGACGAGAAGGAAATGCTTTGGTTAGAACTGTCGGAGATTTAATTCATAATTCATAATTCACAATTCATATTCACGATTTTAATAATTTGATAATTTCGCCCCGCTGTTTTCGTCCCTCCCCTTGGGGGGAGTTGGAGGGGGCTTTAATTCCTTAAATCTATGCGTAATCCACATCCATTAGTCGCCGCACTACCTATCGCGGTACTCTTATCATTCATCATCTTTATACTGCTGGTATTGCCCGACGATGCTCTCAGCGGTGCCAGCCAGATAGCGCTCCTTGTCTCATCGGCAGTATGTATAGGCATCTCCATGCTCTTCTACAAGATGTCGTGGCATGCGTTTGAATCGGTCATAAATGCCACCATCGGCGAATCATCCACATCCATTTTGATTCTTCTTCTCATCGGCATCATGTCAAGTACGTGGATGGTAAGTGGCGTAGTGCCTACTCTTATCTACTATGGAGTGCAAATCATGGCGCCCTCATTTTTCCTGCCCTGTGCCTGCATCATCTCTTCCATCATCTCTGTCATGACCGGCACATCGTGGACCACCATAGCCACCATCGGCATAGCGCTCCTGGGCATCGGCGACGCCCTTGCCATACCTGCGCCTTACACAGCCGGAGCCATTATCTCAGGTGCATACTTCGGCGATAAGATGTCACC
>DEKQ01000044.1:5716-7744 GCA_002353975.1 Prevotellaceae bacterium UBA2718 | reverse complement strand
AAGATGATAGAGCAGATTGCCCTGAGCCGCGGACACGAGATTGTCAGCATCATCGACATTGACAATCAGCAGGATTTCGACTCTCCTGCCTTTGCATCGGCTGATGTAGCGATAGAGTTTACCAACCCGAAGGTGGCTTACGACAACTACCTCAAGGCCTGGTCAAAGGGCGTGAAGGTGGTCAGCGGCACCACGGCGTGGCTCAAAGACCACGGCGACGAGGTGCGCAATGCCTGCGCCAACGAGGGCAAGACGCTCTTCTGGGCATCCAATTTCTCTGTCGGAGTGGCGATATTCTCTGCCGTAAACAAGTATCTGGCAAAGATAATGAACCAGTTCCCACAGTATGATGTCAACATGGTTGAGACGCACCACGTGCACAAGCTCGATGCTCCGTCGGGCACGGCCATCACTCTCGCCGAGCAGATTGTGGAGCGTCTGGACCGCAAGGAGAAGTGGGGACTGCACGAGACAGCGCCCGATACACTCCGCATCGATGACGTGCGCCGCGGCGAGGTGCCCGGAATACACACCATCAACTATGACTCGGAGGCTGATATGATAACCATAACCCACGACGCACACTCGCGTAAGGGCTTCGCATTGGGTGCCGTCCTCGCTGCCGAATACACCGCAGAGCATCAGGGACTGCTCACCATCGACGATATGTTCTCCTTCTAAAGACGGGCATCAGGGGCTCAAGAGGCCTGCGGAGCGCACGCAACGACATGCGTCTCGCAGCCTGTCAGTACAAACATTACAAAGAATGAAAGTAAAGAATCAACCGAATATGAAGGTGCAGTGGACGAAGTTCATCATCGTACTGCTGCTCTATCTGCTCTTCCTCTGGTGGCTGAAGAGCTGGCTGGGACTCATCGTAGTGCCGTTCATCTATGACCTCTACATATCGAGGAAGATACGCTGGGACTGGTGGAAAGACCTTGAGAACCCCATGCGCATGGTCATGTCGTGGGTCGATGCGCTGGTATTCGCACTCGTGGCGGTATATTTCATCAACCTGTTCTTCTTCCAGAACTACGTTATCCCCTCCAGCTCACTGGAGAAATCACTCCTCACGGGTGACTATCTCTTCGTGTCGAAGGTAAGCTACGGCCCGCGCATACCGCAGACTCCGCTCTCCATGCCATTGACTCAGCACACGATGCCCATCATCAACACCAAGTCATACATCGACTGGCCGCACTGGGATTACCGCCGTGTCAAGGGTCTGGGCCATGTGAAGCTCAACGACATCGTGGTGTTCAACTTCCCTGCCGGAGACACCGTGGTGAGCGAACCTCAGTGGCAGCCGCAGGACTATTACCAGATGTGCTACGGCTACGGAGCGCTGATTATGGAGCAGAGCGGACTGAAGCAGGATGTTGATTCGCTGTCTCCGCTCCAGCAACGCAGGTATTACGAGGCGGTATATAACGCTGGTCGCAATTATCTTCTCAGCCAGCCTGCCGAGTATGGCGTGCTCCTGTCGCGCCCCGCAGACCGTCGCGAGAACTACGTGAAGCGCTGCGTGGGACTGCCCGGGCAGACTCTGCAGATCAAGGACCGCATAGTCTATCTGGACGGTAAGCCCAACAAGGAGCCGGACAACGTGCAATATACCTACTTCGTGAAGCTGCGCGACCGCCTGCCCGAGGACTTCATCAAGGAGAACGGCATCACGCAGGAGGACCTCACGCAGCTCAATCAGGTGGGCTATATGCCCCTGACGCAGAAGGCGTACAAGGCTATGCTCGCCCGCAAGGACCTGGTGGAGAGTGTGAAACTCAATACCTCCAAGACCGTGGGTGACATCTATCCCCTCAACGGGCGCTATGGATGGACGCGCGACAACTATGGTCCGGTGTGGATTCCGGCCAAGGGAAAGAGCGTGAAGCTGACTCTGAAGAACTTGCCGATATATGAGAGGCCAATCAGGGTCTATGAGGAGAACGATCTGAAAGTGACTGACGACGGCACCATCCTCATCAACGGCAAGCCCGCAAAGGAATACACCTTCAAGATGGACTA
>DEKQ01000044.1:5422-5655 GCA_002353975.1 Prevotellaceae bacterium UBA2718 | reverse complement strand
ATCGTGGGCAAACCCATCTTCATTTGGTGGTCCAGCGACCCCGACAGGCGCGGACTCTCCGAGGGAGTGCGATGGAACAGGATATTCCGCTTCGTGGATAACATAAAGTAATTGATACCCGCGATGTGCGATTTGTCCTATCGCTGTCATGGTGTCGGAATGTGGCCGATGTGACAACAGAAAGTAATAGTAGGTCTTTCACGCTGTAATAGACCTGCTATTACGTTGTAAAA
>DEKQ01000044.1:4883-5352 GCA_002353975.1 Prevotellaceae bacterium UBA2718 | reverse complement strand
TAAAAGACCTGCCTTTGCAACGCATTGATTTATAAATCGTTGCAAAGGCAGTTTTTGTTGCTCTCTTGTGGGGTGATGTTCTGCTTCTGTCATTTGCGGAAGCAGGGCGTTGTCGTTGCAATGTTCGTTTTGTCCTGCTTTGCCTTTACGCTCTGCAGGTGCGGGCTGCTGTGCGCGAAGGGATGGGGACTGCCTGCCTCAGAGAGGCAGGCCACGGGACACTCCTTGGTGCGTGGGTGTCTGCGGGTGTGGGGTGGGGGAGCTAATGGCGGGCCTTTATGACGCAGTCGGCAGGGCCTTTGATGTTAGCATCAATGATGATTTCGCCGATGGAATCGGCTGTTATGTGGCCTGTGGCAGGATTTTTGATGCCGCTGATGTGGCCTCTTATGTCGGCCTCCACGCTGGAATACTCGAAGGCGCGGTCGCAGGCAGGGTCAAAGGTACAGTTCTCCAGCACCAGGTTGTG
>DEKQ01000044.1:4601-4833 GCA_002353975.1 Prevotellaceae bacterium UBA2718 | reverse complement strand
GAGTCATAGACCGTCACATTCTCCACCTCCCAGAAGGAGTCCTTCGTATTGATTACGGCATTGTGTATCTCAACGTCCTTGCAATACTGGCAGATGTAGTTGCTGTCGCACTTCAGGTTGTCAATCCTTACGTTACGGCAGTGCATCAGCGGGTATGTGCCGCCGTGCAGCACTACATTCTGCATCTCGAGGCCGTCTATACCCCAGAAGGTTTCGTCGGCATCGTTGATGA
>DEKQ01000044.1:0-4580 GCA_002353975.1 Prevotellaceae bacterium UBA2718 | reverse complement strand
GTCAGGTTCTTCATCTCGCGGAAGAACTTCGGACCGTCTATGGTGCAGCCTTCCATCACCATGTCATTGCTGTACCAGATGGCCGATCTCGCTGCGGGGGCAAAGTAGCAGTTCTCTATCAGCGAGCCGTCAACGTGCCACAGCGGGTATTTTCCGTCGAAACTGCAGTGGCGGCAGATGATGTCGGAGCACTCCTTAAGCCCCGATTCGCCGGTGGTGATGTTCACGTTTATAAGTTCCAGATGGTGCGATTCAAACAGCGGACGCTCGCCGCCGAAGGTCTTATCCTGTATAGTTGTCATAGTATTTGTTTGTTTTCCTGTTGCATTATATGTATTTTATGGCCTCCGGGCCTTCGTTGAAGAGCAGGTCCAGGATTGACATTCCTTCGATGAAACCGTGCCTTCGCTGAAAGGTCTGGTAGTATTTCTGGCTTCGTGGTGTGCCTGCGGGGTGTGTGGCGGCGGCTGCATGGCGGCCTATCACGTCGTCAAGGCCGATGAGATGGAGCATTTCCAGCGTTATGTCGCGGTTATAATCCACGAGTTTCTCCCACCTGTTGTCGTAGAACGGCTTTATGTCATCAGCGTAAAACTCGAAGAACGGAGACGTGCCGTATGCCGAGCAGAGGGCATTCCAATGCACGTGCCGCCAGTTGCCGTGGTCGGAGATGAGCACCTCGTCGGTGCGGCAGTGGACTGACGGCAATGATACGGGCACCGTGAGGCACTGCGTTCCGTTGGCCGTCACTATGGTGCAGCGGTTGCGCTCCGTCTGTTTCTGCCAGCGCTCTGTGCCGTCTATGCAGCCGATGCCGCCGCCTTCCACCAGCTTCCTATACCATTCTATGTTGCCAAAATATGCTGTGTTCAATGTCTTGTCGTTATCCTTTCTTCTTCGGTCTGCGTCGTGCGCTTCCCTCTGTCACGTTTTTCGGGCCGTTGCGGCGCGGCGCGTCAGGTGTGTTGCTGCGTCGTGCGGGCTTCTTGGCGCTGCCGCCGTCGTGCTTGCACACCACTTTCTTGTTGCGATAGAATGCGCCGTTGAGTATCTTGATGAGCTTCCCGGCCTCGCGTTCAGGCACCTCGATGGTGCAGAACGACGGTGTGAGCTCTATGTGGCCCACCTGCGGACGTGCTCCGTGGCTGTTGCGGTTGATGAATTGCATGATTTCACCGGGGTAGAAACCGTCGTTCTTGCCCAGGTTTATGAAGAGACGGCTGTACCCGCGCTGCACCGTCTCGCGTGGCTTCTTCTTTCCACCCTCATCTCTCATTCCTCTTCCGTCGCCTTTCTTCCCTCTACTTTCCACCACCTCTTCTATCTCCGGTGCGTCGGCATAGTACTGCAGGAAGCGCCCGAACTCGCGGCTGACGACTTTTTTCAGTATCTCCTCCTTGTCCACATACTCGAAGTGCCTGCGTATCTCGACCATGAAAGGCTCTATCTGCTCGTCGATGACATCGGTCTTTTCTATCTCATCGATGGCGCGGAACAGCTGCTTCGTGCATATCTCCTGCGGCGTGGGCAGCTTGCCTGCCACAAATTCCTTGCCGAACGTCTTCTCCACGGCGCGTATCTTGTGCTTCTCGCGCAGGTGGATGATGGCGATGGATGTGCCCTTTTTGCCTGCACGCCCGGTTCTGCCTGAGCGGTGCGTGTATGACTCCGTATCGTCGGGCATGGAGTAGTTTATGACGTGCGTAAGGTCATCCACGTCCAGTCCGCGTGCCGCCACGTCGGTAGCCACGAGGAGCTGCGTCGTGTGCTGGCGGAATTTCTGCATCGTCAGGTCGCGCTGCTGCTGCGAAAGGTCTCCGTGCAGCGCCTCGGCGTTGTATCCGTCGCGTATCAACTTGTCTGCCACCTCCTGCGTTTCCACCTTCGTGCGGCAGAAGATGATGCCGTAGATGCGCGGATAGTAGTCCACGATGCGCTTCAGGGCCAGGTATTTGTCCTTCGCATTCACCATATAATAGATATGGTTCACGTGCTCTGCGCCCTCGTTTCTTGAACCAACGACAACTTCCCGATAGTCTCTCAGGTAGCTCTTGGCCACCTTTTCCACCTCTTTGCTCATCGTTGCCGAGAAGAGCAGCACCTGCCTGTCCTCCGGTATGGCCTCGAATATCTTGTTGATACTTTCAGAGAAACCCATGTTCAGCATCTCGTCGGCCTCGTCGAGCACTATCTTGTTCACCATGCTCAAATCCACTTTCCCGCGTTCCAGCAGGTCTATCAGGCGTCCCGGAGTTGCCACTATGATCTGTGCGCCGTGCCTCAGTGCGCTGATTTGGTCTCTGATGCTCGTGCCCCCATAGACCGCCACGATGTTGATGGCCTTCATGTACTTTGAGAAATCCCTCAGGTCATCGGCTATCTGCAGGCACAGCTCACGCGTCGGCGAGAGCACTATGGCCTGTGTCTGCGCCCCTCTTGGCCCTCCGATGGGCGGGTGCGGCTCCACCATCTGCAGCAATGGCAGCCCGAAGGCAGCCGTCTTGCCGGTGCCTGTCTGTGCCAAGGCAATGATGTCGGTACCCCTGTCGTATGAGTTCAGCAGGGGAATGACGGTCTCCTGTATTGGCATGGGATGCTCAAAGCCCAGCTCTTCGATGGCGCGGCAGATGTCTGAGCAGACGCCGAGTTCTTCAAAGGTCTTCATCTGTTGGTCGTTCGGTGGGTTATGATTCTGTTATATTCGGGGTTATTCCGTGTCGCTATGATCTGATAGAGCGCCGGCAGCGCTATGAGCATCGATGATATGACGGCCTGTGCCACCGCCATCTCGTCGCCGTTGAAATACACTTCCAGCTTGGCATCAATGGGAATGGTGGGAAACATATTGGCCACGACGTATGCCGCGGAGTTGTTAATCCAGTGTATCAGCAGCCCCGGCGCTATGCTGCGGGTCTTGGTGTATAGCCATCCCAACAGCACTCCCACGATGAGAGCGTGGGGGATTTGTGCCGGATTCATGTGTGCCAGGGCAAACAGGAGGGCTGATATCCCTATGGCAAACCAGCGCGCTTTCATCGGCGAAGTCCTCTTCTCACACCATTCCAGCAGCGCCGGTATCATGGCTCCGCGAAACAATATCTCCTCCATCAGCGGTGCAAGCATACACACCACGAAGTAACCCTCGGTGGATTTCAGTATGCCCGCCATCTCGGTGCTGATGATATTCACCTGCCAACTGTCCGGCAGTTGCTCCTCTAACCAGGTCAATGGCATCACCATGCCAATGGCAAGGAGCGCACACCATGTCATCATGCCCCACGGACGGGAGCGGATGTAGCTTCGGCTCACGCGGCACCAGCGCGTCAGCAGGAAGAGAAGTATCAGCACTACCGATGCTATTGTGGTGGTGATGAGTAGTGAGGTCGTCGAGTTGCCTGCATATTCGGGGAAGAAAAACTGTGTTATCACGTTCACTCCGAAGGCAGATACTATCTGCACAACAACGAAACAAACCAGATATAGTATTGCTTTCAGCATACTCTTGTTACCAAATTGAGAATTGAAAGATGAGAATTCTTGCTCCACATTTGTTACGCAAGCGTCACAGAGTGCCGAGCGGAGAATTATGATTACTGTCAGTTACTGTCCTATTATTCGTGAAATTCGCGTAATTCGCAGTTGCTATTGCTATTATTTCTTCGTGAAATTCGCGTAATTCGTGGTTACTGACTGCGTAATTCGTGGTCGCGAACCCGTCAGTGTGTCAGTCCGGCCCTGTCCTTTTCCAGCTGCTGTCTCAGTGCCTCGGGGGATGAGAAGTGCTGTTCCGGACGTATCATGCGGATGAATTGTATGGTGATGTTCTTGTTGTAGATGTCTTCGTTGAAACCGAAGATATTTGTCTCTATCGTGATGTTATGGCCGGTTTCATCGAATGTAGGCCTGCGTCCGATGTTTGTCATCGCTGCCATTGGAGCCTCATTCTCCCTCCCTTCTATCGTGACGCGCGTCTCGTATGCCCCGTTCGGAGGCAGCAGCTTGCGCTCGGGGGGCAGGATATTGGCTGTGGGGAAGCCCATCTTGCGCCCTTCCTCACGCCCGTGCACCACGATGCCGCTGATGCAGTATGGCCGTCCGAGGCATTGCGCAGCCTCTTCCATACGCCCCTCCATGACGAGATGCCTTACGTGTGACGATGAAACACGGATGCTCTTTCCCTGCTCTTCTATGTCTTTTGCGTCTGCAAGTATTACGTCGATGCCCAGTTCGCGGCCATATTCGCGGTAGGTCTGGAAGTTTTCTTCGGCATTTCGCTTGCCGAAACGGTTGTCATAGCCCAACAACAGCACTTTTACGCCCATTCCATCGCGCAGATAATGCTCCATGAAGTCGCGGGCAGTGGTGTTCGCAAACTCGTGTGTGAAGGGCATGACGCGCACCTCATCCACTCCGCTCTGGCGCAGCAGGGCGGTCTTTTCCACTATGGTGGTGAGGTATCGGGGCACGAAATCTTTGTCGAACAGCGTGCGCGGGTGGCTATTGAACGTCACGATGATGGTGCGCAGTTGGCGCTCGCGGCCTATCTCCTTCAGCCGATCTATGACGTATTGGTGGCCTTT
>DEKQ01000047.1:9775-13187 GCA_002353975.1 Prevotellaceae bacterium UBA2718 | reverse complement strand
TGTCACTCATATAGGTGAAGAAGCTATGACCCTCAGCATACATCTCGGCAGCGAAGTCGCCCCATTCCTTATCGCGACACTCACCGTTGTCGGCCAGCAGCGCCATGGTCTCTACAGGGAAGGTGAGGACAGTCTTCGTGCGCTCCTTGTTAAACCACTTCATGAAGCGCTTCTGCAGCCATGAGAGGCCGTTCCAGTCTGGCTGGCTGCCATCAGGGAAGTAGAAGTTGCCGAACAGAGACTCGAAGTAGAACTTGTCATAGTATGCCACATTCCAGAATACGGCCTGGAAGTTACGTGCTCCGGTAGGCTGGTTGATAGAATATACAATCTGCTCAAAGCAGTCGGTTATCACCTTATCTATAGTGCGCTGACGGATGGAGAGATCCACCACCCTGTCCGGCTCCTTCCAGTATTCCTTGCCATACTCCTTGCCGATGAAGTAGTTCAGATACATGAGGAACTCAGGTGTGGCACATGCGCCTGACAGCATTGAGCTGACGATGAAGACCATGTTCACAAATCCGCCACAGAAGCTCTTCAGGTTTGTAGGAGCCGTAGAGTTACCGCCTATTGCCGTTGTACCGTTGATGAGCCAAGGGTACATCGTGATGGATGCGCAATAGGGAGCTATGCTGGTCTCATCATTCTTATAGATGAAGTGGTGGGTCAGCAGGTCAATATACTTGTCTGCCAGCTCCTTGCCATACATCTTCTTGATGCGGTCAGTCAGCAGGCGACGGTTCAGACGGATGAAGTTTGACTTTGGCAACTCGCCTATCAGTGTGGCGATATTCTTATGTTCCACATTGGCATTAGCGTCAAACTTTGAGCCAGTGGCAGCATTGGCTGCCTCCATGTAGTCTGTCAAAAAGTTCAACTTCTCCAGTGTCTCACGATCCTCCGTGTGGCTCTGGCGGTAGAGCATGAAGCTCTTTGCCACCTTATAGTAACCCTCGCGCATCAGCGCAATCTCCACCTGGTTCTGAATATCCTCTACGGTAATCTCATCCTGAATATCCAAGTGGCTGATAATCTTTGAGATGCTTGACACATTGAAGGGTTCTTCAACTGCTTCGAACGCCTTGATTATTGCGTTCATAATCTTGTCGAGAGAGAAGGCATCTCTTGAACCATCACGCTTGGTGATGGTAAATTTCTGTAGCTCCATCATAGCTCTTTTGGGAAAACTTTTTTTATTTTTTCGTGACCGAAGTTTGCTTTTTTGGAAAACTCCCTTCACGATTTATGGTTAGAGAATTATCTTTTTTTTCGTTTGCAAAGTTATATATATTTTTTCATTCAGCCAAACATTTATTGAATTATTTTTGGGGCCTCACTACCATAAATATGCAAGTAAATTGTATAAATTTATTATTTACAACAGTTTACCAAAAGGCAGTGATTTCAATAATTTTTTTCCACCGTTCAAATGGGCGTTTTTTGCGCCCTCATCCTGACGGCAACACCTCATCCCCCACCCCATCACATCTACACGCGCGCGTACCTTTATTATATTATAGTCCACGGGGACGTGGGGGGCATAGCGGGCAGGATGTCCACGTCCGACCAGATGCACGCAGACTGCTGGTGAAACAACAAAAAAACGAACTCGCCAGCTAAAAGGCAAATCCGTCAGTCTCTAAATTAGCTTCGTTATGTCATGGGGATTGAGAGAGGTGCGTGGCGGAGTCGAACCGCCCTGACCGGTTTTGCAGACCGGGGACTAAACCGCTCATCCAACGCACCATTGCGAGTCCTTTATCATTCAACCCAAGGATGATTGCGGGCTTCCTAAATCTGGAATGCGGGTGCAAAGGTAGTACATTTTTTTCGTTCTGACAAACTTTTCTCATATTTTTTTACACTTTCCTTGCATATTTCAGATTTTAGTCGTACCTTTGGCGTCGCTTTTGCGACATTTGAACACAAACGTCCATGCGCCTGTGGCGAAATTGGTAGACGCGATAGACTTAGGATCTATTGTCTTACGATGTGCAGGTTCGAGTCCTGTCAGGCGCACTCTCACGGCTCTTGTCACCGTGAAGCGGCAGCGTTAGCCCCCATGACGTAGCGGCGTTCGACCGGTAATCACAGAGGGGAAAAACAGAACAATCCGCTGCCCCTCGCAGCATTCTGATAATCAGCGCGTTGCAAAAGCAGGTCTTTTACCCTCTGAAAGTAGGTCTTTTACCTCCTAAAAGTTACTCCATTACCTCCTAAAAGTTACTCTATTACCCCCTAAAAGTTATGCTATTAGGATGCGGGGGCTTTACTCTCTCCTACCCATCTGATTTTCAACACTTTGGAAAATCACCCACAACAGAGGCTGACATTGTTCTATTTTTCTGCTTTTTTCAGAATTTTCAAATAACGCTATGAACCTGTTGCCTCGAATACCCTTCTCCCACTTTATCCACACTTTTAGACCTGTTTATATTATTTTCATCCGAATAACATTAATAATCAAAATCATTTTTGTAAATTTGCACCCGTAACATTAAAGCATGGCAATTATGGGCATATCAATGGAAAATGTATGGGCAAAGGCTCAGAGACTCTCTCCGAGTGAGCGCCTTGCCTTGTCACGCCGCCTGGCGGAAAGTGTCACCGAGACCGAAACCGCACGCCGTGAGCGTGTAGCAAAGGAGATGGACCAGTTCTTAGGAGGATGGGCCGATGATGGGCGCACCGCCGACGAAATCATGGCGCAGATACGCGCAGGACGTACCGCAAACACATATCCTCAGATATAAGTCATGGCCGAACTGAAATACCTTCTCGACACTTCTACCTGCATTGACAACCTTGTCGTTGTCACTCACAACACAAAGCATTTCATTCGAATAGAAGGCCTGCTGACAGAGGACTGGTTGCTATAATATATAGAAAAGAATTAGTTGAGGACAGATGTGTTTTGATAATCATCTATCACGTAATCACAGAACGGACGGATGCTATCGGCACTGTTCGTAGTAGCCAGCCCCACCACCAACATGCCTGCTGCCCTACCCGACTTCAGGCCATTGAAGCTGTCCTCAAACACGACACAGTCAGCCGGTGCGGCTCCAAAACGCCGGGCAGCCTTCAGATAGCAGTCGGGGTCAGGCTTTGAGCGTTCGAAATCCTCTGCGGTCAGGATGGCATCAAACAGCGTCTTAAACTCGGGACGTCTCGAATACACCGCCTGCATCTTGGGCAGATTGGAACTGGTCACCACAGCGGTCTTCACTCCCGCTTGGCGTAAACGTGCGATATACTGTTCGAAACCTGCGACATAAATATAATCCATCTGCTGTTCAAAGCGGTTTAGGCGCTCGGTAATCAACGGCTGCTTATCTGCCAACGATCCCGAAAACCACGCGTCATAAATCTGCAATAGCGTCTGCCCTTTGATTTCGTGTTCCAATCC
>DEKQ01000047.1:6806-9689 GCA_002353975.1 Prevotellaceae bacterium UBA2718 | reverse complement strand
GAACACCACTCCGTCAAGGTCAAACAATGCGACCTTTATTTCATTCATCTTCTTCATTTCTGCCGCGAGATTAAGAAAAAAAACATTTATTCGAAATACTCGTACCTTTATATTAATTTTACGATAGCCTGCCGGAGAGTGACACCACTCCTGTCAGCCCATGAATTATGGTGCAGCCAAGAAGTCTTTCACGGTCTGGATATACTCATCCTTGTGCAGCTTATACGATTCCGCGTGCTTGGCTCCCTTGGCTATCCAGAGTGTTTTCTTTGAATGGCATACGTCATAGAGGCGATAAACCATTTCTGTTGGCACGAACGTGTCCTGGTCTCCATGAATAAAAAGCATTGGATAATGTGTGCGCCTCACCTCCCTGATAGCCGATGCCTCTCCGAAACTCCAGCCGTAGTGCAGCTTACACAGCAGGCTCGTAGTGTACATCAAGGGTACCTCTGGCAAGTCGAACTGATTCTTCAGCTCGCCGGCAAATTCGTCCCATACACTCGTGTACCCACAATCGTCAACAAAGCGTATGTCCTTGATATCTTCATCAAAGCCCATCCCAGACATCATCATCGTGGTAGCTCCGCCCATTGACACGCCGTGAACAACCATCGTGTCAGTCCGGAATACCCGGATCCACTCCCTCATGTCCATCCTGTCAAGCCATCCCATCTGTATCATATCACCATCACTCAGCCCGTGGGCATGAAAGTCTGGTACCACTATGTTGTATCCCAGTTCCTGCTCATAGATACGTGCCAGGAACAATATGTCTATGCTACAGCCACGCCACCCATGAAGCACCAGGGCAGTCTTGTTGCCGCCCCTCCTTACGAATAGCGCATGATGCCTCTCGCCTGTAGGCATTATAATAAAGGTATCGCGCAAGGCATCCGCTCTTCTAAGGCTATCTACCCACGGTCGTGTCTCTGGATACTTCTCATACAGTCTGCGGAAACAAGATGCAGTGTCGGTCCGCTCAGCATTCGGAGCCAGCGAATAACACAGCATATAGTAGCTGCCACCAATAAACGTGACAACAACCATCAGCAGAAATAAGCCTGCGACCCAAAGTCTAAGAATCTTTCTCATAGGGAGTCCACAAAAAACATCATGTGCCAAACATACTCAAGCTTTAATCCTTCCCGGCTTTGACCACCGGCATCCCGGCTTTCTGCCAATCGATAATACCCCCCTTCAGGTTCACAAGCACATACCCCTCGGCAGCCAGTTTGCTTGCGGCACCGGCAGAGCGCCGTCCACTGCGGCAATAGATGGCAATCTTCTTGTCAGTTGGCAGGGCTGCCTTCGCTTTCTCCACGAAATCGTCTTTGTAATAGTCTATGTTTACGGCTCTCTCAATATGCCCTTCCGCAAACTCACTGGCAGTCCTCACGTCAAGCACCACAACATTGGTATCCTTGATCACTTCAGCAAATCCCTGCACATCGGCATTCTCAAAGTTCTGTTGGCCACAAGCCGTATTCAGTCCCAGCACAGCCAGCAGACAAGTCAAAATTTTATTCATTTCTTTCATTGTTTTCATTTATCGGCACAAAGATAACAATTATTCTTCAGTCATAGTACTCTATATTCAACTCCTCGCTGACGCTGAAATCATCGTGGAAGTTATCATCATAGGCATAGACAAGCCGTAAGCCCCGATAGACTGACGGCACTCTCAGCGTATCGAGCAGATGCCATCTGGGCCTGCCGAAGTCATAGGATTCCCTGTCAAGCAGTATGCGGTTGGCGGTATAGTCAAAATGGTAATACCCGCCGCCGATGCATTGTTCTCCTGGCTTCAGCAGGTCCTTGTGCTGATTGACCATGCCGAGGCGGAAATAGCCTGTTCCTGAGCTTGCCTCTCCAGCCTGCAGCCTTTCCATTGTGATTATGAATTTGGGAAGCGCCATAAGCTAATCCGTTACAATCTCATTGAAATGTTCCTTGCCCCATACTACCAATGCATTGAGTGCAGGCATGAGTGAGCGCCCCGTATCAGTCAGGGAGTACTCCACGCGGGGCGGAACCTCTGGATATACCTCGCGATGCACCAGGTGGCTCTGCTCCAGATTCTTCAGCGTCTGGGACAGCATCTTCTGCGAACAGTCGGTCATAAAGTTGCGCAGCTCGCTGAAGCGCAACACTCCTGTCTCGCTGGTGTGAAGCATATAGAGGACCAACATAGACCACTTGTCGCCGAAACGACTCACAACTTGCCTGATAGGACAGGTCAGATACTGACTTCGTTGAGCTTCTTCGCGACTCGTCCATTTGAGCGAACTCAATGGGTCTCGCTGCTTCGAACCTTCTGTTTTGATATCTGCCATAATATGCTTAGTTGCTTTGATTTTGCTGCAAAAGTAACAAAAAGTTACTAAGTAACGGCATTGCACTATGTTAATCTAAGTTAATGCATATATTGAAGAAGTCCGATAATCATCCAATTCCTACTTTTTGGTAACTATGAAACCAAAAAGTGCCTTCTTGTGGGAGTGAAATTGTTGCCGTACCTTTGCACCAGCAAAACAAAAAACAAACTTAGTTTAATTATAAAAGGTAAAGAACAATGAAACAGATTGAGACAATTAAGGAAGGCAAGAACTTCAAGGCAGTATGTGTAGGTAAGATTGACGAGATAATAGAGCATGAGTTGCCTATGGGTCCTGTAACCATTCAGGGCAAGGTGTTTGCGGGTCAGGCCGTTGGCGCAACAGGCAGCGAGTTCTCATTCCAGACACTCGTCCCTGGTCAGGACAGCGGTTTCCTACACACGCACAAGACCCACGAGGAACTCTACATCATCCTGAAGGGTGAGGGACAGTATCAGGTGGACGGTGAGATATTCCCCGTCAGCGAGGGTACTATCATCCGTGT
>DEKQ01000047.1:4853-6778 GCA_002353975.1 Prevotellaceae bacterium UBA2718 | reverse complement strand
GGCAAGCGTGCGCTGAAGAACACAGGCAAGGAGAACCTGACCATGCTCTGCATTCAGTATAAGGCAAACGCCTTCACCGAGGCTGACAGTCCAATGACGGACGGTGTAATCTTGCAGGACGAATTGAAGTGGTAAACAACAATGTTTGACAAAGCAATACAATTTCTTAAGGACCATAAGGAAATCGCCTTCGCCACAAGCGAGGGCGATTGTCCTAAGTTGCGCATATTCCAGATAATGAAGCAGGAGGGACACATCCTCTACTTCTCTACATCGGCAGAGAAAGCGGTCTATAAGGAGCTGCGCAGTAACCCGAATGTTGAGGTGCTGGCATATGCCGGCAATATCTCCGTCAGATGCTCAGGCATGGTGAACTTCAACGTAGAGGATGACGTGAAGCGATGGATATACGATAATAACCCCGTATTGTCAAGGCTCTACACCAGCTATGACAAGCTGGAGTATTTCTGCCTGCCCATAGCGACGCTGGATTATTACGACCTTACGCCCACGCCCCCTGTCTTTCAGCATTTTGACCTCATAGCAGGCGAAGTGGGACAGGGATTCGTTGGTGAAAGATTTTCATCAAGCCGCACGTGATAGAATTATAAGAAAAAGAAATGAAAAGTAAAACGTTTTTTCCTTTTGTATTTCTCTTGTTTTTTCGTAACTTTGCAGCATCAACCCTATCAAAGACCGACTGACATTATGAAGAATACGGGTCTCGTCACCTACGACCCTGTTCATCATACCTATATCCAGTTGGGCAAGACCGTAGGCAAAGCATTATCTGATGGTAAGCAACAGAAGTAGAACTACACTATAGAAATAGAGGTATGAAGGTATTACTGATTAACGGTAGCCCCCGTAAGAAGGGCAACACATTCCTCGCACTCAGTGAGGTAGCCAAGACCCTGGAGCAGCAGGGCATCGAGACAGAAATCGTACAGATTGGCACAAAGGCCGTCCGCAGCTGCATAGCCTGCGGACAGTGTGCCGTCAAGCAGCTGGGACGCTGCGTGTTTGATGATGACATCTGCAACCGCATCGTAGAGAAACTGGACACAGCTGACGCGCTCGTTGTCGGCTCGCCGACATATTATGGTCAGCCTAACGGCGGCGTGCTCTCACTCATCCAACGTATGTTCTTCTCTGCCGGAGCGAAGGTGCTGAACAAGCCTGCCGCAGCCGTGTGTATCTGCCGCCGCGGTGGTGCCACAACAGCATTCCAGACCCTCAACATGGCTTTTGAAATGATGAACATGCCCGTTGTCACTTCACAGTATTGGAACATCGTCTATGGCCGCTCTGAGGGTGAGGCAGCACTCGATACTGAGGGTATGCAGACCATGCGTACGCTGGGTAACAACATGGCGTGGATGCTGAAGAAAATCCATGCTGACTCCCCTGATTACCCGGAGCGAGAGGAATGGCAAGCTATGAACTTCATCCGATAGCCCCACGCCTTGACAAACCAAACTATATGCCAAAAGTCACTTTACTCATTTTTTTGTTAAAAATAAGTCATTTTGTAAAATCGGCTTATTGGCAAAAATGACTGTGAAAACGGTCTGGATATGACGTGAAGATTACCCACGATGACAGGAAAAGTCATGGCTACACATTATGCTTTCCCAAGAACTCGCTTGGCGTAAGTCCTGTGATGCGCTTGAAAAGCCGCGTGAAATGGTGCGGGAAGTCGAACCCCAGCAGGCGTGAAGTCTCGCTGACATTGTGGCCCTGCATCAGCAGACTCTTGGCCTGATTGATGACATAGTGGTGAATGTAGCCAATGGCCGTCCCTCCCGTAGCCTTTCGGATGATGTCGCCAAAATAGCGTGGCGAGTATGCAAGCTCAGAGGCACACCATGTGACGGTGGGCAGGCCTTGCGAGAGTTGGCGGTTCTCGCGGAAATAGGTCTGCA
>DEKQ01000047.1:0-4772 GCA_002353975.1 Prevotellaceae bacterium UBA2718 | reverse complement strand
TGCAGATAGCCCAGCAGAATGCCCCGCAGCGAGGGCGAATCCTCATGTGTCAGCAGCTCCTGCCGCATCTGTACAAGCAGCTGCGTGATGGAGAGCCATTCGTCTGGCTCCATCTGCAGCGAGCCTGCGAAGAAATAGGAGAAGAACTGGTAGCGGTCTATCTCGCGTTCCAGTTCGGTGCCGTTCAACAGTTCGGGCGACCAAAGCAACACCCATCCGCTCAGCGAGATACGCTCGCCGTTGTCCTCCAGGCCGCCTATCTGTCCCGGCTCTACGGCAATAATCGAGCCGTCGCTCACCTGCAACGTCTTCATGCCGTAGGAGAGGATGTGCGGAAACTGCCTCTGAATGAACAATCCATACACCCCATAATTGTTCATGCTATGACGGAAAGGCGGCAGTTCGTCATAGTGTATGATGCTCAGCAGCGGGTGCAGCACGGGGGCATCCACAAACCGGGCATAATCGTTGGGGCTGTCAATCCTCAGGATATTGGACTTCGATCTGGCTTGTCTGCGCTCTGCGTTACTGTTGCGAGCCTCATCATGTTTGCGCTTAGTGGTATCACTCATAGCTTTTAGGTGGGTCATTGATAGTGCAAAGGTAGAAAAAAGAAGTGAAAATAATCTAAAAATGGTATTGTTTTTATGTATTTTTTGCATTTTCTGCGAAATTGGTAATAAATCAGCCAATATGTGTAATACCTGTTTCGATGAAAGAGTGTACCTTTGTACCCATAATCTCAAAATCAATTATACTTATGTTAGGAAACTTTACATTTCACAATCCTACGAAGCTACACTTCGGCGAGGAGTCATTGAGCAAACTGAGTGAAGAACTGAAGAACTATGGCAAGAAGGTGCTGCTCTGCTATGGTGGCGGCAGCATCAAGCGCAACGGCATCTATGAGCAGGTGATGGCCGAGCTGAAGAAGGCCGGCTGCGAGGTGGTAGAGGTATCGGGCGTGATGCCTAACCCAACGATAGAGAAGGTGCTGGAGGGCGCTCACACGGCCCGCAAGGAGAATGTTGACTTCATCCTCGGCGTGGGTGGCGGCTCGACTGTTGACTATTGTAAGGCCGTGGCAGGAAGTGCCTGGTACGACGGTGACCCCTGGGAGTATTACTTCAAGAACTGGCAGCCCCTGACGTGTCGCTGGATTCCTGTTGGCTGCGTGCTCACCATGGCGGGCACAGGTTCTGAGATGGACAGCTGCTCAGTCATTTCCAGCCACACGGAAAACCGCAAGCTGTTCTACAACTTCCGCAATCCGGACTTTGCCATCCTCAATCCGCGCTTCACGTTCACCGTGCCGAAGTATCAGATGGTGGCCGGCATCTACGACATAATGAGCCACATCCTGGAGCAGTATCTCTCTGGCACTGACGACAATACCAGCGACTACATCGCCGAGGGCCTGATGCGCTCACTCATTGTCAGCTCGCGCAAGGCTATCGTTAACCCTGAGGACTACGAGGCTCGCTCTAACATCATGTGGACAGCGACCTGGGCTCTCAACACTCTCATAGACCGAGGCAAGGCTACCGACTGGATGGTCCACATGCTGGGACAGGCCGTAGCCGCCTTTACCGATGCCACTCACGGCCATACTCTCGCTGCCGTCAGCGGTGCTTATTACCGCCTGCTCATCAGCAAGTCACCCGATGCGGTGCAGAAGTTC
The DNA here is from genome assembly GCA_002353975.1 of Prevotellaceae bacterium UBA2718. GTDB lineage: Bacteria > Bacteroidota > Bacteroidia > Bacteroidales > Bacteroidaceae > Prevotella. The sequence continues at coordinate 3,091 of DEKQ01000047.1, read as the reverse complement.
AAGAGGCTGGCGGAGAACGTGTGGGGCGTGAGACCCGACGGAGAGCCGTCGGGCACGGTGGCCGGAGCTGCTGGAATGGCGGCAGAGGCTGATGTTAAGGTAGCTATGAAGGGCCTGGAGGCCATGGAAGAGTGGATGCGCGAGCTGGGACTGGCGATGAATATCACCGACTGTGGTGCCAAGCCGGAGCAGATAGAGGGTATGGCAGATGCCTGCCCCATCTGTCAGGGAGGCTATTACATCCTGAACCGCGATGAGGTGGTACAGGTGTTGAAGGACAGCCTCTAAGGCTTTTCAATGCACAATAAAATCCGGAAAAATGAAAACGACTACAACCTTCATCTTTCTCGCCCTGTTCTCTTTGCTATGCCATGCACAAACGACTATGGACAAGATACTTGTAACGATTGGTTCACAGACTCAGAACGTGACACTCGCAGACAATGCCGCCACCGAGGCATTGGTGAAGAAGCTGCAGCAGTCACCCGTCAAGGTCACGCTCAACAGCAGCGGTGACTTTGAAATATGGGGCAGCCTGGGCTTCTCACTGCCGACAAGTGACCAGCACATCACAGCCCAGCCGGGCGATGTAATACTCTATAACGGCAGCAATATCTGCATATTCTATGGCTCTAACTCATGGAGTTACACACGGTTAGGCAAGATAGACGGCCTGTCGGCAAGCGAGTTGCGCACATTCCTGCATGCCGGCGAGAGGAACATCAGCGTCACGCTGTCGCTGACGAACACTACAGGCATCGAAAGCATATCCTCTACCCCATCCACTGAGGACGTTGATTCTTTCTACACGCTGAATGGCGTGAAGGTCAATAATCCGCAGAAAGGGGTGTATGTCAAGAATAGCAGGAAGGTAATACTGTGAGGAAAATGAGATTTTCAAGAAGCAAAAGGAATTAAGATAACAACAGAAAATAAAAAGACTCATCGCGATGAAGAAGCTATTTATCATGCTCACGGCGCTGCTGACCATAAGCCTCAGTGCCTGCTCACAAGCAAACAAGACAACAGAGACAAAAGACATGAAAGTATTAGTAGCCTATTTCTCCGCATCGGGCACAACCAGGGGCGTTGCGCAGCAGTTGGCAGAAGTGACAGGCGGAACCCTGCACGAGATTAAACCAGAGCAGCCCTACACGGACGCAGACCTTGACTGGACCGACAAGCAGAGCCGCAGCAGTGTGGAGATGAAGGACAAGAACTCCCGCCCCGCCATTACCGCAAAGCTGCAGGACATGAAGGACTATGATGTCATCTACGTAGGCTTCCCTATCTGGTGGTACACCGCGCCGACCATTATCAATACATTCATGGAGGCATACGACTTCCAGGGCAAAACGGTCATCCCCTTCGCCACCTCCGGCGGCAGCAGCATCAAGAAAGCCTGCCAGGACCTGAAGGCTGCTTATCCTAATGTGAACTGGAAGGAAGGCAAGCTCCTGAACCGTGTTTCTGCTGAAGAACTGAAGAAGTGGGTGAAGAGTAATAACTGATGTTCATGTACGTACGCATGAAGAAAACAATAATCGCCGCAGTGCTGCTGGGCGGAATGCTGGCAGGCTGCAATAACAGTAACAATCAAACTACGGAAGATAATATGAACAATGAATTAGAATTGACTCAGGAATGGGACAAGGTGTTCCCGCTGAGCGAGAGTGTGAGCCATCGCAAGGTGACGTTCCCCACACAGTATGGGTTTACCCTGGCTGCCGACCTTTATACGCCGAAGGATGCAAAGGGAAAGTTGCCGGCTATTGCCGTGTCAGGCCCTTTCGGTGCAGTCAAGGAACAGTCAAGCGGCCTCTATGCCATGAAGATGGCAGAGCGCGGATTTGTTGCCATCGCGTTTGACCCATCCTATACGGGCGAGAGCAGTGGCGAGCCGCGCCGCACAGCCTCACCTGACATCAATACCGAGGACTTTATGGCTGCCGTTGACTTCCTCTCGAAGCAGGATAACGTAGATGCCGACAAGATAGGCATCATAGGCATCTGCGGGTGGGGAGGCATAGCGCTGAACGCCGCAGCTGCCGACACACGCATCAAGGCTACGGTCGCCTCTACCATGTACGACATGACCCGCATCAGTGGCAACGACTATAATGATGCTTCCGACAACGAACAGTGTCGCCACAAGAACCGTGAGAACCTCAGCAGCCAGCGCCTGTCAGACCCTAGTGCCATGGCGGGTGGTGTATTAGACACGGTGCCACCTCAGGCGCCTCGTTTCGTTCACGACTACTATGACTATTACAAGACTGAGCGGGGCTATCACAAGCGCAGCGGCAACTCAAACGATGGCTGGCGCATCATCGGTACACAGGCTTATGCCAACAGTCGTTTCCTCTACTATATTAATGAGATACGTTCTGCTGTCCTCGTGATGCATGGTGCTGAAGCCCATTCACGCTATTTTGGTGAGGCTGCCTATCACTATATGGTAGAGGGCAAAGCCGAAGGCTACAAGTTCGTTGGCGAACCCAATCCCAATCCTGAGAACAAGCAACTGCTCATCATTCCTGAAGCATCCCACTGCGACCTTTACGACGGTGGCTACGAGGAAAAGGCTGGTCACGGTCAGCCAAAGAATATGATTCCTTGGGACACGCTGGCAGAGTTTTTTACCAAGAACCTGAAGTAATATGAGAAGGATATCTTTCGCTATAATAATCATGATAATGACTATGACAACAATAAATGGTCAGACGCTGACGGAGCGTCAGAAAGGATTGGCAGCGTGTGCCTGCCTTATGGCACAAGGTGATTTGGATCGTCTTCAGCCCGCTGTGCGCACTGCTCTTGACAACGGCGTGACCATCAACGAACTGAAGGAGGCGTTTTCGCAGCTCTATGCATACACGGGATTTCCACGTTCGCTTAATGGACTCGGAGTGCTGAGTAAGGTTTTGGAGAACAGACAGCCCAATTGGCAGGAAGGCAAACCTTGGACGCGCCCTGCAGAATGGGACGATGCCCGTAAAGCCTACGAGCTGGGGGTTAAGAATCAGACACAGCTCTCGGGAAGGCCTTTCAATTATGGATTCTGTCCCCAGGACGACTACTACCTGAAGTC
>DEKQ01000163.1:17803-33013 GCA_002353975.1 Prevotellaceae bacterium UBA2718 | reverse complement strand
GGTGCATCGCACTCCTGCGGGGGTGTAAGCATTATTTCCTTTTATTATCATAAGTCGTCCGCCGACCAGTGCCTTGTATGTCTTGTCGGCAGAGTTGTCCATATCGGCAGAGACGCCATCGATGCCCACGGTGCCACCCATGAACTTGAACGTCACGGTGAAGTTCTCCTCACCACGCTTAATCTCCGTTATCGGCTTATCTACAGTGCCCGTATAGGCCTTGTAGTTATTGAACGATGTCACCTCGCTGGTGCCGGGATACGTGTCGCCGGCCAACTGTTTGTAGTAGTCATTCAAGGTAAGGTAATCGCCATAGCTCTCCGTGATTCCCGTCTTTATGCGATAAGACGACGGCAACCATCCGTCGGCAGGGATAATGGTTATGCCCGGTTTGCCGATGGTATTGTTGGGATAGCTGATGCCCTTGAAGGTGTGGTCGTTGTAATTAATGTGGGTGACGAGCATTCCATTGCCCCTGACATATCGGTACCATCCGCTTTTGCTGCCATTGGGTATTGCCTCCAGCACATAGAACTCGTTGCCTGTGGCATCATTGTCATTGAAAATCTTCAGCCCCTTGCCGCCGTTCATCAGCGGTACGAGGGTCACGTCAGTCGGCTCAGAGATCACCTCCAGGTCGTCGCTCCACTTCATATACTCACGTTCCCAGGCAGAATAGGGAATGGGATAGAGTCCGAGTTGGGTATTCTCGCCGTTGTCCATTATGTCCCAGTCCTCCATAGACTGATTGTCAAGCTTGGCGTATTCGGTCTTATCTACCGAATTGGGGTAGAAATCCGGCAGTCCGAGCATGTGAGAGAACTCATGCACAAACACTCCGACACCCGTGAGGCGATGGTTTCCGTTGCTGTCGCGGAAGCCATAGCTACCCAACATCTCGCCGAATTTGAGCCATCTTGTGAGATCTTTCCCGCCGTAAGTGCCTATATTATCGTTGCCGCTCTGTGGCCATGCGTCATCAATGTTTGCCGTGTGGTTGCTGTTCCAGCCTGCATAGAGCACGCAGATGCCGTCGATGGTGGCGTTGTTGTCAGAGTCATAGAGCGAGAAGTCTATGTCGCCGGACGCCATGCTCAGCGCGTCCCTGATAATCTGGACGTTCCTCTCATTCTGCGGATTGCCGCCGCAGTAGTACTTGCTGGTGTTGTCCAGGGTGTAAGGGCCATAGACATCAAACTGAGGCTGGAACTTCCCGCCGCTGCAGTCTGAGAAGTATTGCGCCGCAGAGCCGTAGCCGCGGTATTTGTCCTCGGTCTGATAGGCAGTGCTGTTGAGCAGTTGGTCCACATCCTCACGGGTGTGTTGGAACACGGTATCGGTAAACTGTACCATGATGACCGGAATGCGCACGCGGCCCTCGTGCGGCGTGGCACCGCCATAATAGAGGTGTGGCGTGCTCAGCACCTCCTTGGACGAGCCGCTGCGGAGGGACTCCATGCTGCGGTAAGTCAGCTCGGTGAGCACTGCCTGCATACTGTCCTTCTGGGCATCTGTGGCAATGCTGTACGTACCGTCAGAGCTCCTGAGCACTACCTCCCCGTCGTCAGTGACGAAGTAGTTGAGATGTTCGTCACCGCAAAGTGTCAGCATGACACTGCGTCCGTCGGCCAGGGCAGCACGGAACGATGGCGCGCAAGCCTTGGCAGCACGACAGGAGACACTGGCTATGAGAAAGCATAGCAGGAGATATAGATGTTTCATAAAGTCTTAAGGGTTACGAATAATGCGTTTTTTTAACCGCTGCAAAAGTAATACTTTTATCTCATTATCAGTGGCACATGCTTTTGAAATCATCATTCTTAGGCCTTAATTCTTATTTTTTCTTGCATATCTCAAAACTTAATTGTAATTTTGTGGCAAAATTTGTAGTAGAAGAAATTGAAACGCAGAAGAAAAGGAAATGGCAGAGGGCTGCAGGTGGTGACGCTGTGCATCAGCACGTCGCTTGTGCTCATCCTGCTGGGTTTGGTAGTGCTGATAGGTCTGTCAGCACAAAACCTGTCGGACTATGTTAAGGAAAACCTCACGGTGACTGTAATGTTTGACGACACTACCACCGACCGCGAGGCAGCCGTAGTGTGCCGAAAGCTTCAGACGAAGCCCTACGTCACCCATCTGGAGTATATCTCGAGCGAGCAGGCGCTGAAGGAACAGACGAAGGCGCTGGGCGCTGACCCGTCGGAATTTCTGGGGGTGAACCCCTTTGTGCCGTCGGCAGAGATACACCTTCAGGCCAGCTGCGCTAACAGCGATTCGCTGAAGTGGATAGGAAAGCAGATCAAGGCCTACAACCACGTGTCTGAGGTGAGCTATCAGAAGGACCTGATGGAGAGCGTGAACCGCAACCTGCAGAAGGTGGCACTGGTGATGGTGGTGATAGCGGTACTGCTCATGGTGGTGTCGTTCTCGCTCATCAACAACACGGTGCGCCTCGGCATCTTCTCACGACGCTTCTCCATCAACACGATGAAGCTCGTCGGAGCATCGTGGAGCTTCATACGCCGTCCGTTCATCGGGATGGCAGTGGCTGAGGGACTGCTGGCAGGCATCATTGCCGATGCGGTGCTGGCAGGCTGTGTCTATGCGCTCTTCACCTACGAGAGCGAGACGCAGACAGTCGTGACATGGCAGGTGCTGGCAATCACAGGCGGCGCGGTGCTGCTCTTCGGACTGCTGATATCCACTGTGTGTGTGTACTTCTCAGTGAACCATTACCTCAACATGCCGACAAGAAGACTGTACAAGATATAAAGTGAAGAGTGAAAAGTGAAGAGTGAAGAATTAAAAGCGAAGAGTGAAGAGTGAAAAATCAATGGTGCCCATTCGCCCCATTAACGCCCATTCGTCCCATTAATTCGTTAAATTCTCAATTTGATTAAAAGAAAAGACAATGAATAATTTCGCATTCAAGAAGATTAATTTTATCCTGATAGGCCTGAGCATGGTGCTCGTCATCATCGGCTTTGTCATGATGACAGGTGCATCAAGCACTGAGAAGAGTTTCGCCCCCGAGATATTCTCTGGCTCACGCATCAGCGTGGCGCCAATGATATGCCTCGTGGGTTTTGTGTCTATCATAGCCGGCATCATGTACCGTCCAAAGGAGGATAAGAAGTAAGACAGGATGGATTGGATAGAAACGATAATTATTGCTATTGTAGAGGGACTGACAGAGTTCCTTCCCGTATCCTCTACGGGACACATGATTATTGCCCAAAATCTCTTAGGACTTACTCCCGATGCACTCAGTGAGTCGGACAGGGCCTTTGTCCATGCATTTACATTCATCATCCAGTTTGGGGCCATTCTGTCGGTGGTATGCCTGTATTGGAAGCGCTTCTTCCAGCTCGACAACAGCCCTGCACCCGCTGGCAGCAACGCATTTCAGAGGCTGAAGCACCGCTTCAATTTCTACTGGCTGCTGATAGTTGGCGTGGTTCCTGCTGTCGTAATAGGACTGCTGGCAAAGAAATCAGGACTGCTTGACTGGCTGCTTGACAGCGTCGAAGTGGTTGCAGTGATGCTGGTCGTGGGCGGTATCTTCATGCTTTACTGCGACAAGCTGTTCAATAAAGGCTCCGAAGCAACCAATCTGAACGAGAAGAAGGCGTTCAACATAGGTCTCTACCAGTGCATTTCGGTAATACCGGGAGTGTCACGCTCTATGGCAACCATCGTCGGAGGCATGACACAGGGACTGACACGCAGGCGCGCCGCGGAGTTCTCATTCTTCCTGGCAGTGCCCACAATGGCTGGTGCCACGCTGCTTGACCTGCTTGACCTGCTGAAGGACGACGCCTCATGGGCCACTCCGCATAATATCACCATGCTGCTCTTAGGCTGCGTCGTAGCATTCGTAGTGGCGCTGCTGGCGATGAAATGGTTTGTCGATTTCCTGTCAAAGTATGGCTTCAAGGCCTTTGGCATATATCGCATCATAGTGGGAGGCATCATTATCGTCATGCTGCTCACGGGTCATTCATTGGTAATGGTTGACTAAATGGATTTCAGGGAAGGCGAAATAATAGGCATCAACAAGCCATACGGCATGACGAGCTTCGGCGCGCTGGCCTTTGTGCGCAAGCGCATCTCGCGGCGCGAAGGCGTGAAGCGCGTCAAGACGGGACATGCAGGAACGCTGGATCCGCTTGCCACCGGAGTCTTGATACTCTGCACCGGCAAGTGTACGAAGCAGATACAGGAGCTGCAGCAGCACACGAAGGAATATACGGCCACGCTGCAGTTTGGCGCCACGACGGCAAGTTACGACATGGAGCACGAGGTGAACCAGACCTATCCCATGGACCACATCACGGAGCAAGGCGTTCGGGATGTGCTGAAGCAGTTCGAGGGAGACATCATGCAGGTGCCGCCGACGTACAGCGCAGTTCACGTTGATGGCAAACGGGCATACGAGCTGAGGCGGCAAGACCAGTCCGTCACCCTGCAACCGAAGCCCGTCCGCATCGATGAAATGGAGCTTTTGTGGTATGACGACGAGAAGAAGCAGGCTCAGATACGTGTCGTATGCGGCAAGGGAACGTACATACGCTCCCTGGCACGCGACATCGGACGGGCACTCGGCAGCGGAGCATACCTCACACAGCTGTGCCGCACACGCGCCGGCAACGTGAGAATAGAAGACTGCGTGACGCTGGACAATTTCCAGAAGTGGCTCGACAAGCAGTAGGAGCAGTTCGATAAACAGTAAACAGGAAATAAACAAAAACATAATGAAATTATCACAGTTTGACTATCCCCTCAGCAGCTCACAGGTAGCCCTCTACCCACACGGCGAGGAGCGTGTGGTGAAGAACGATAAAGGGGAAGATACCGTCTTCACACTTAAACGCCCGGACCAGTGCCGCATGTTGGTGCTGCACAAGAAATCGGGGAAGATTACGCTCTACAAGACCGACTCACGCGGTCGTGCGCTGAAGGATAAAGACGGCAAGAAGCAGACTCTGACGCTGCTGGACCTGTTCGACTACTTCAAGGAGGATGATGCTTTCATCTTCAACAACACGAAGGTTTTCCCCGCTCGTATGTATGCCACAAAGGAGAAGACCGATGCCCGCATTGAGGTATTCCTGCTTCGCGAGCTGAACCAGGAGATGCGTCTGTGGGATGTACTGGTGGAACCGGCAAGAAAGATACGTATAGGCAACAAGCTGTTCTTCAACGAAGAGGGAACGCTGGTGGCCGAGGTGGTGGATAACACCACGTCACGTGGCCGTACGCTCCGCTTCCTTTATGACTGCCCGCACGAGGAGTTCAAGCGCGAACTCTTCAGTCTGGGACAGGCACCGCTGCCACGATACATCATAGACCATCGCGGAAAGGACGGAACGAACGACCGTCCCGTGACCGAAGATGACTTTGAGGACTTCCAGACGGTGTTCGCAGAAGTGGAGGGCGCAGTGACGGCACCATCTACAGGACTGCACTTCACACGCCAGATGATGAAGCGTCTGGAGATAGCAGGCATTAAGACAGGCTTCGCTACGGTGCATTGCAGCCTCGGAAACTTCAACCCGATAGAGGTGGAGGACCTGTCAAAGCACAAGATGGACTCAGAGCAGATGTACATAAACAAGGAACTCTGTGACGTCTTTAACAACACAAAGCGCGATGGACACCACGTGTGCGCCATCGGTGCCTCAGTGATGAAGGGCCTGGAGACCTGCGTGGGCACAGACGGATATATAAAGGAATATGAGGGATGGACAAACAAGTTCATCTTCCCGCCATACGATTTCAACTCTGCCGACAGCCTGCTCGTGAACCTCTACCACCCTCAGTCCACCATGCTGATGCTGACATGCGCCTTCGGAGGATATGAGAATGTGATGGAAGCATACAAGCAAGCTCTGAAGGCAGGCTTCAAAGTGGGATGTTTCGGCGACGTGATGCTCATACTGAATGACTGACGAGGCGCTACATACCGCCTATTTGGGCTTAGGGTCAAACCTGGGCGATGCAGAGGAAAACATCCATACTGCATGCAGACTGGTGGCAGAGCGTATCGGGGAGATAAAGCAACAGTCGGACATCTACCGTACAGAGCCGTGGGGATTTCAGTCTGACAACGCCTTCGCCAATGCGGTGATATGCATTGAGACAACGATGAAACCGCATGATTTGCTCTCTGCCACACAGCAGATTGAGCGCCACATGGGGCGGACGGAGAAGACATCATACCGTAACGGCAAGGCCCGTTATCAGGACCGCATCATCGACATCGACATACTGCTGTATGATGACCTGACTATCGACGAGCCCGACCTGAAGATACCGCACCCGCTGATGCAGCAGAGGGACTTCGTAATGACACCGCTGAGACAGCTGACCAACGGCCAATCCACCTGCGAGTGTCGCGTTGTCGGTCTCTCTGAGGCAGACGCCAAGTAACCCTAAACGCCATAACAACAGACCCAACAAACAACCAGACATAAGAGAAGGATGAGAAAACTACTGACCATACTTGCTTCATTCGCGGCTGTCAGCGCAATGGCAGCAGAGACGACACTTACCGTTAACGTAACTAACACCGCGCAGACGGCACGCCATGCCGTGCCGGTGGTAGTGAGTGTGGATGGTACAACGGCGAGTGCATTGGTGACATTGAACGGAAAAGAGGTGCCATGCCAGCTGGATGACATGGATGACGACGGACTTTTTGACGAATTGTCATTCCTCACCGACATGCAGAAGAAGGAGAAGCAGACATTCACCGTAACGCTTTCCACCGACGGCGAACCACGGAAGTATGAGCCATCGACATACGGCTACGTGGGATTGCGCGACCGCGACAAGAGCGCAAAGGTGCAGAAGCACCAGCAAGTATGCTCCGTCACATGGCCTGCAACGACCAATCCCTATAACTACATCTATCCTCACGGCGCTGTTATGGAGAACGATATGGTGGGATTTCGCGTATATGCCGACCACCGTCAGTCCATAGACTACTACGGACACCGTCTGCTGAAGGCCGACGTAGCCGAGACTGGCTTCTATACCACGCAGGAACAGCGCGACAAGGGTTATGGCGAGGATGTGCTCTATACCGGCTCTACATACGGATGCGGAGCACTGCACGGATGGGATGGCACGAAGAATGTGATGTTCCAGAACTCCCGCAACCACACCCAGACAGTGGTGTGCCAGGGACCCGTGCGCACCGTGCTTGACATAACAAACAAGGGGTGGCGCCCGTATGAGGGATGCAAACCCGTAGATGTCAGGACGAGATACATACTGTATATGGGACATCGCGACGTGGAGACACAGGTACAGTTCTCCCGCACCGTTGCCGACGTACCGCTGTCAACCGGAATCGTGGATATCGTTGAGGGCTCGCAGGAATATACGGACAAAGCTGGTCTGCGCGGATGCTGGGGCAGAGCATGTGCCGGCAACAATCCGAAGGTGTATGACACCATAACGGTGGGGCTGGGAATATACATCCCGAAAGAGTATTACAAGGGTGATTCACACTTCACCAACGGCAAGGAGCACCTGCCTGATCAGGCTTATGTGGAGCTGGTAGGCACAACGACAGACTTCATGCGCTACTGGTTTACCTCCACATGCCACATCGAGACCTTCGGCTTCAAGGGCCAAGACGAATGGTTTGAATACCTGAAGGAGTGGAAAAAGGAACTACAGTCGCCCGCAAACATTGTGGTAATAAAGACTGAGGTAATTAAGTATAGGGAATAAACAGTTTACCCCAAAAACAGAACAAAACAAGTAAACAAAACAAACGGTTTACCCCAAAAAACATAGCAAAACAAACGGTTTACTCAAAAAAGCATAGCATAACAAACTAACTAAACAAACAATAATGGAAACTGTATTCTCTTACATCATCGGCCTTGGCGCCGCAGTCATGATGCCTATCATCTTCACCATCCTCGGTGTGTGCATCGGCATCAACTTCTCAAAGGCTCTGAAGAGCGGCCTATACGTAGGTGTAGGTTTCGTAGGACTGAGCATCATCACGGCACTCCTTGTGGACACCATGTCACCGGCACTGTCCAAAGTGGTGGAAATCTATGACCTCAAGTTGCAAGTGTTTGACATGGGCTGGCCTGCAGCAGCGTCGGTAGCCTACAATACCCTTGTCGGCTCATTCATCATTCCCGTGTGTCTGGGCGTAAATCTGCTGCTGTTGCTCATCGGTTGCACCCGCACAGTGAACATAGACCTGTGGAACTACTGGCACTTCGCATTCATCGGAGCCGTGATATACTTCATGACTGACAGCATAGCATGGGGTTTCTTCGCCGCTATCATCTGCTATATCATTACGTTGGTGCTGGCAGACCTCACGGCGAAACGCTTCCAGAGCTTCTATCCTGGCATGGACGGTATCTCAATACCGCAGCCATTCTGCCAGGGCTTCATGCCGTTTGCCGTTATAATAAATAAGGTATTAGACTATATTCCCGGCATCAACAAGGTGAATATCGACTCTGAGGGCATGAAGAAGAAGTTCGGTCTCTTCGGCGAACCGCTCTTCCTCGGAGTGCTCATAGGCATCATCATCGGCTGCCTGGCATGTAAGGACTGGGCAGAAATGGTTGACCGCATACCCACAACCCTGCAGATTGGCATCAAGATGGGAGCCGTAATGGAACTCATTCCACGCATCACCAGCCTCTTCATCGAGGGTCTGAAGCCTATAGCAGAGGCTACGAAGGAGCTCATTGCCAAGAAGTTTGGCGAGGACAAGGAACTGTATATCGGCATGTCGCCCGCCCTCGTCATCGGCCATCCTACGACTCTCGTAGTGTCATTGCTCCTCATTCCCGTTACACTGATACTGGCTGTGGTGCTGCCCGGCAACCAATTCCTGCCCCTCGCATCGCTCGCCGGAATGTTCTACGTGTTCGTAATGGTACTGCCATACACCAACGGCAACGTGCTCCGCTCATTCATCGTGGGTCTGGTGGTAATGGCAATCGGCCTGTATTTCGTTACATGGATGGCAGGAGACTTCACCAGTGCGGCTCATGCAGTTGCTCAGGTACACCCTGACGACAAGACCGTTCAGGTGCCTGCAGGCTTCCAGGCAGGTGCGCTTGACTTTGCATCAAGCCCGCTCTCAACGCTCATCTACGCATTTATAAAGTATATGAGCTACATTGGCGCAGGCCTGCTGACGCTCCTGACGATAGCCCTCGTGGCATGGAACAGAATGAGAATAAACAAGAAATCATAATACTATACAACAATGAAAAGAATACTTTCACTCGCATTAGTGGCTCTGGCACTTACTGCCAACGCCCAGGAGGCTGACCGCTTCGTAGGCTGTCAGCACGTAAAATTCCAGACAGCATGTCATCCGCAGGACGTTAAGACGTATGACACGAAGACCCTGCGCAGCCGTTTCGTAATGGAAAAGGTGATGGAGGCCGACTCTATCCTGCTCACTTACTCCCACTATGACCGTTTCATCTTTGGTGGCGCAATGCCTGTTACCAAAACCCTGAAGCTGGAAAACTTCTGGGAACTGGGACTGGATGTTGATAAGACAATCACTGAGAAGTACTTCCTCTACAACCGCGAGATAGGTATCGTGAACTGCGGACAGGGCGATGGCATCGTGATAGTAGATGGAAAGGAGTATGCCCTGTCACCCAAAGAGGCTCTCTACGTAGGTCGCGGCCACATCGGCAAGGGCAAAGACGTGAACAAAGTCGTTGAGTTCAAGAGCAAGGATGCCTCCAAGCCAGCCAAGTTCTACCTCAATTCAGCCACCGCACACCAGCACTATAAGACCCAGTGGATCACACTCGATGGCCGCAAGGGTTCGCTGAAGGCAGCCGTATGGGGTCCCGTAGGCACCGTGGAAGAGGCTAACAGCCGCACCGTATATAAGCTTATCGTCAATGATGTGCTTGAGGAAGGCCCATGCCAGCTGCAGCTCGGACTCACCCAGCTCAACCCCGGAGCCGTATGGAACACCATGCCGCCTCACACTCATGGCCGCAGAATTGAGGCTTATTACTACTTCAACCTGCCCGAGGGACAGACCATTGACCATGTAATGGGAGAGCCACAGGAGAGCCGCAACGTATGGCTGCACAACGAACAGGCTATCATGTCGCCCGAATGGTCCATGCACGCCGCTGCCGGAACATATTATTACACCTTCATCTGGGGCATGGCAGGCGAGAACCTGTACTATAATGACAAGGACAATATCCCTGTTATAGACATCAGATAAGTCGCTCACACACGCTCCTAAGAACTCCATTCATTTGACGCCGACCGAATTTTTCAAGAAGCTGACAGGCAGATACCTGTGGGGAAACATCCTCGCAATGTGTCTCTTTGTGGTACTGGTAGTAGTAGCGGCACAAATAGGGCTGAACTACTACACGCACCACGGAGAGAGTATCGCCGTGCCTAACCTGCGCAACATACCTATCGAGAATGCGATGGACGTTGCAGAAGAGCTGGGTCTGGTTATAGTAGTGTCCGACACCGGCTACATCAAGACTCTTGCTCCGGGCACCGTCTTGGAGCAGATACCGGCTCCGGGCACGTTTGTCAAGAGCGGACGCACCGTCTATCTCACCATCAATGCCATCAACACGCCTACGGTGTCACTGCCTGACATCATTGACAACAGCTCCTATCGCGAGGCTGTTGCCAAGCTGAGGTCAAAGGGATTCAAAATCGGAGAGCCGCAATACATCCCCGGCGAGAAGGACTGGGTGTATGGTGTACTGTTCAATGGACGCAACGTAGCCTCCGGTCAGCGCCTGCCCATAGAGGCGAAACTGGTGATACAAGTGGGCAACGGACAGCGTGATGCCTCCGATTCCATCTATGTGACAGACCTGCCACGCGATGAGTATGAGGATGTATCATTCTATGGAGATGACATTGAAGGCGTTGAAAGCAGCAGCGAGAGCAAAAGCAGCACTGTGGGAAGCGAAAGCGAAGGCCATACTACAGGCGGCAGCACCGCTCCTAATAACGGCGATGACTTTGAGATCGTAGAGTGATATGACGGACAGTGAGCAGCTATATATGGACGAGGAGCCGCAGTTCCTGACGGAAAGCGACGAGCTTACCGATGAAACGGCATCGGAATATGAGCACTTCCGCTGTGTCGTAGATGCGGGACAGGTGCCCGTGCGCATTGACAAATACCTCTTCGAGCGCATGGTACACTCCTCACGCAACCGCATTCAGACGGCGGCAGAGGCAGGATGCATCCGCGTAAACGGCCGCCCGGTGAAGAGCAACTACAAGGTTCGGCCCGGTGACATCATTACCCTGATGCTCAGCATGCCCAAGCATGACAGCACAATCTACCCTGAAGACATACCGTTGGATATAGTCTATGAGGACGAAGAGCTTATGGTAGTCAACAAACCGGCAGGCATGGTGGTTCATCCCGGAGCAGGGAACTTCCACGGAACCCTCATCAACGCCGTGGCGTGGCACATGAAGGACGTGCCGACGTTTGACCCTAACTCGCCGGAGGTAGGTCTGGTACACCGCATAGACAAAGACACCAGCGGGCTGCTCGTGGTGGCAAAGACGCCCGAGGCAAAGACAAACCTGGGCAAACAGTTCTTCGTTCACGACACGCACCGCTCCTATCACTGCCTGGTATGGGGTCATTTCGCGGAAGACGAGGGACGCATTGATGGCAACATCACCCGCGATCCCAAGGACAGACTGCGCATGACGGTCATGCCGCCGGACTCCGGCATAGGCAAAGAGGCCGTCACCCACTGGCGTGTGATAGAGAAATTCGGGTATGTAACACTCGTGGAATGCATCCTTGAGACAGGGCGCACCCACCAGATACGTGCCCACATGAAGCACATCGGACACCCTCTCTTCGGCGATGAGACCTACGGTGGCACCGAGATACTGCGTGGCGAGCGCAGCTCAAAGTACAAAGCCTTCATCAGCAACTGCTTCAAGACATGCCCCCGGCAGGCTCTGCACGCCAAGACATTGGGCTTCGTACACCCCACGACAGGGCAGCAGATGGACTTCACAAGCGAGTGGCCCGAGGACTTCAGGCAACTGATAGAGAAGTGGGAAGGCTATGTAGGCGGCACCACCCGCAACACGATAGAGTAACAACAACAAAACTAACAATGAAAAGAATAGCAATAATCTGCGGAGGAGACTCCTCCGAGCATGACGTCTCACTACGTTCTGGCGCCGGCATCTATTCGTTCTTCCACAAGGAGCAGTACGACTGCTATGTGGTAGATTTGAAAAAAGGCGACTGGCATGTCAATCTGTCAGACGGAAGTACCGCCGACATCGACAAGAATGACTTCTCCTTCACCGTCAATGGCGAAAAGAAAACATTCGACTACGCCTATATCACCATCCACGGCACACCTGGTGAGACGGGACAGCTGCAGGGCTATTTCGACCTTATAGGCCTGCCCTACTCCACCAGCAGCGTGCTCGTAGAGGCTCTGACCTTCGACAAATTCGCCCTTAATAACTACCTCCGTTCCTTCGGCATCAGCGTTGCAGACAGCATACTGGTGCGCAAAGGCGACGAGAACAGCATTACCGACGAGAGCATACAGCAGACCGTCGGCTATCCATGCTTCGTGAAACCTGCGGCTGACGGCAGCAGCTTCGGTGTCAGCAAGGTAAAGAGTTTCGCTGATATGCCAAAGGCACTCGAGCTGGCTCTCGGCGAGAGCAACACGGTAATGATTGAAGCATTCCTTGACGGCACAGAGGTAACGCAGGGCATATACAAGACAAAAGAGAAGTCCGTGGTCTTCCCAGCCACTGAGGTGGTCACCCAGAACGAGTTCTTCGACTATGACGCCAAGTACAACGGTCAGGTAGAAGAGATTACTCCGGCACGCCTTTCAGCAGATGTAGCATCGCGTCTTGCGAAAATTACGAGCGCCATCTACGACATCCTGCACGCCAACGGCATCATCCGCGTAGATTATATCATCAGCAAGACAGCCGACGGCACCGACAAGATCAACGTCCTTGAAATCAACACCACTCCTGGCATGACAGCGACATCCTTCATCCCACAGCAGGTAAAGGCAGCGGGACTGAGCATGGGCGACGTGCTGGCAGACATCGTAGAGAACCAGATAGGATAGCAAAGAGGCGAAAAGAAACAGGGAGAGACCGCAGAGACAGAATAAAAACTACTCACAAACCCAAGACTATAAGAAATTATGAAAATCCCTTACAAAATCTACCTCGCCGAGAATGAGGTACCAACACAGTGGTATAACGTGCGCGCAGACATGAAGACAAAGCCCGCACCACTGCTCAACCCAGGCACGGGAAAGCCTCTGACACTTGAAGAGATGCAGCCAATCTTCTGCACCGAGCTCATAAAGCAGGAACTTGACAACGACACAAAGTGGATTGACATCCCCGAAGAGGTGCTCAACTTCTACCGTATGTTCCGCCCCAGTCCGCTGGTTCACGCAGAATTCCTGGAGAAGGCACTTGATACTCCGGCAAAAATCTTCTACAAGTTCGAGGGTAACAACACTTCCGGCTCCCACAAACTCAACTCCGCCATCGCACAGGCATACTACGCCAAGGCACAGGGCCTGAAGGGTGTTACAACCGAGACCGGCGCCGGACAGTGGGGCACAGCCCTCTCCATGGCGTGCCAATACTTCGGAATAGACTGCAAGGTTTTTATGGTAAAGGTCTCCTACGAGCAGAAGCCGTTCCGTCGTGAGGTCATCAACACCTACGGAGCCAGCATCATCCCATCGCCAAGCGACACCACTAACGTAGGTCGCAAGATACTTGCTGAGCACCCCGGCACCACCGGTTCCCTCGGTTGCGCCATCTCCGAGGCCGTAGAGGTAGCTACCTCAACAGAGGGTTATCGCTACGTTCTGGGCTCAGTGCTCAATCAGGTGCTGCTGCATCAGACTGTGATAGGTCTTGAGACGCAGACTGCGCTGAAGAAGTTTGGCATCAAACCCGACATCCTCATAGGCTGCACCGGAGGCGGTTCCAACCTCGGTGGCTTCGTCTCTCCATTCATGGGCGAGATGCTTCGCGGTGAGGCTGACTATAAGATTATCGGTGTAGAGCCGGCTTCCTGCCCGTCATTCACCCGTGGTAAGTACGCCTACGACTTCTGCGACACCGGTATGATTTGCCCACTTGCCAAGATGTACACCCTGGGCAGCCAGTTCATCCCAAGTGCCAACCACGCAGGCGGCCTGCGCTTCCACGGCATGAGCCCTATCCTCTCTGAGCTTTATGATGAGGGATTGATGGAAGCTCGTGCATACGAACAGACCAGCGTCTTCAGCGCCGCCGTACAGTTTGCACGTGCAGAAGGCATACTGCCAGCCCCAGAGTCGTCACACGCCATCCGCTGCGCCATTGACGAGGCACTGAAGTGCAAGGAGACAGGCGAGGAGAAGACTATCGTCTTCAACCTCTCAGGCACCGGATACTTCGATCTCTATGCCTACAAGAACTTCAACGAGGGCACGATGAACGACTACATTCCTACCGACGAGGAGATTGCAGCAGCCCTCGCTAAGCTGCCACAAGTAAAAGCATAAGCATGAAATAAGACAAGAAGGTTGAAGAGCGTAAGCCTTATGCTCTTCAACCTTTTTTGTTTCAGACAACCATCATCTCTCATCCCTTAACCAAATACAGCATGGATATTAACGAGTTTGACGAAATACGACCGTATAACGAAGACGAGATACCTGTAGTCTTTGAGGAGCTTCTCGCTGACCGCCAGTTCAATCTTGTCATGCGAAGCTTTGTTCCCGTACTGCCCAAGCGCCTGCTTCACAGCCTGCTGCGGCGTCGCTTCAAGGGTGTCAAGACCGCGCAGGACTTCCAGATACGCTTCATGAAGCCCGTAGTGCAGCTCTCCGTATGGCGTTGCACCAACGGTCTCACCTTCGGTTTCCCCAGCGATATGGACAAGGCACGCTGTCATCTCTTTGTCTCCAACCACCGCGACATAGTGCTCGACTCGGCCTATCTTGACCTTCTGCTCTATCAGAACGGCTTTGACCGCACCTGCGAGATAGGCATCGGCGACAACCTGCTCATCTATCCGTGGATAAAAAAGCTCGTTCGCCTCAACAAGGCATTCACCGTTCGGCGCGGCCTGACGGCCCATGAGATGATGCGCTCATCGCTCCTGATGAGCCAATACAT
>DEKQ01000163.1:10094-17697 GCA_002353975.1 Prevotellaceae bacterium UBA2718 | reverse complement strand
CTCAAGATGTTTGCCATGGGTTATGAGGGCGGTACAGCCGGTATGTCGGAGGGTGAAAAGGTCATTGCGGCACTGAAACACCTGCACATAGCACCGCTGGCCATCTCGTATGAGCATGACCCTTGCGACTATCTGAAGGCTGAGGAGTTTCAGTACAAGCGCGATGTGGCGGGCTGGAAGAAGTCTAAGCAGGATGACCTACAAAACATGAAGGTAGGCATACTGGGCAAGAAAGGCCGCGTGCACTATGAGATTGCGCCGTGCATCGACTCGTGGCTCGACACGCTTGACACCACACTGCCCAAGAAAGAAGTGTTCCGCCTTGTAGCAGAGCACATAGACCGCGAGATACATTCACGCTATCGCCTGTTCCCCTGCAACTGGATAGCGATGGACGAGCTTGACGGCACCGACAACAGCAGCCATTACACTGCCTCTGACAAGAAAGCCTTTGAGAAATACATTCAGTCCAGACTCGCCTTAGTCAACGTCCCCAATCCGGACAAAGCCTTCCTTCGCGAGCGTTTGCTGACGATGTATGCCAACCCATGCAGAAACCAACTCAAGGCCAGAGAGTAATTTGAAAGCCGAGAAAATCGATAAACCATATATTCTCGAATCACAAGCCAGAGTGACATCCTAATTTGTTTATCCGACTTACGCATTAAATACGTTTACACGATAACGCCCTGCAAAAAGAAACTTTGCAGGGATTTTATTTTGCTTTACCAATATGTGAACTTTCAAGAATAAAGCCTGAGGTTACGATAGAACGATGATTTTGATGAGAATCCAGACCTGTAAGCAATTTCCGTCTTTGATATATCGGGACATCTTGACATCAATTCCAATGCATAGGCTATGCGACACCTATTGATATATTCGGAAAAGGACATTCCCATACCGTCATGCATCACCTTCAGCAAATAAGTACGATTCGTTCCTAAAATATTCGCCAATTCATCGAGTTTTAAGTCATGCTGTCTGAAAATCTGCTTCTTCTCTACCACCTCAACAAGTTGTTCACGCAATGGTTCTAATTTCTCAGAAGGCAGTTCTGCGATACTCTCGCTATCAGTAAAGAAATCTCCAATAGACAAATCCTCTCCAACCGAAACCATATACGGCTGCTTTAGTACATCGGTCAAGAAGTTATTATCTGCATGATTTGAGAACGCTTCACGGTCTTTATATATATCGATGATAGAGAAATCTTGATTCAGGCCGCACCATCCTATTGCGAAGAGTAAGGCAGAGAATGTCAAAGAGGGGAAAATGAGAAAGGCATAATGATCGGAGAACCATGTACGTCCTATTAGATTTATTACGAAAGACACCACCGAAGTAATTATCAGGAGCAGTAGGATGATATTAATAGAGTGTAGCGACCTCTCTTCGGTGTCAGCATACAGTTGTTCAACCATGCTATTGTATTTCTTTATTTTCCTTCTGCCTACAAATACCACCAGAAGCAGTTCCACCGAAAACGCTATCTTGCAAAAATCATGTAACAATTTCTGTGCTGTAACAATCTGCGTCATCGTTCCCCGCGAAGCGTCATGATACAGATAAGAATTAACAAAAAGCGCCATTTCATCGGGATTCATCACGGCATAGAGAGTAGCTACGCTACATCCAACAAGTATAGGAAGAACCATCAATGCAAGTAACAGACGGGGTGTACGCAGTTCTGTAAGCTTATAAATATATATAAGGTATAAAGGGTAAACTACCAGATTGCATGTCGTATATATAGAATCAGACAAAGGCAGCAGCGAGATGAACCTGCAAAAATACACGAAATGCCCTGAGTATAACAACGTTGCAGATATCGCCCATATTAGGAGCCACAGTTTTGCCGGCATATAGTTCTTACGCCAGCTAAAGAACAATTCAACTGACAAAATGCCACAAACAAATGTTGGTAACAAAGTGACAAGCATCTGTATCATAAATGCAAAGTTAAACAATTAATGCAACTAAATCAACTAAAACAAATAAAAAAATCGGATAAAGCACAAAAATACTTGCGATATATGCATCTTTTGCAAATATGGGACTTTTTTTTTGCAAATATGAAACCACGATATACGGTAAAATTCATAATTTTGTGCTGAGATTCCTAATGGCTAACAGAGACAGGACGAGAAAGCATGTTAAGAAGGGAATAGACCTTTCCCTGAATAACTGTCTAATACTATATTCAAGTTTCTCAACTTTTATTCTCACACTCCATTATAGAAAATTTAATTCTTAAACTCATCAATCGAACGATTATGAAAACAAGACTTATTACTCTCTCACTCCTGCTCACGTTCTCCATTACGGCGATGTGGGCACAGAATGCGGTGGCCATCCATCAGGTGGATGGGCAGGTAGCGACGTTCGCGTTCACGGAGAAGCCGGTGGTGACGTACAGTGGCAATAATCTGGTGCTGACGACCACGAATACAAGTGTGCAATACCCTATCTACATGCTGAAGAAGATTGATTTCGATGTCAGCTTTGATGACTTGACGGGTATCGAAAGTGTCGAGAAGAAGGCCGATGCGCAATTCCGATTCCAGGATGGCATGATTTCCGTCGTCGGTGGCGAGTCGGGCTCACAGGTGTTCCTTTATAGCATGAGTGGGACCAAGGTCGGTCAGTACCGCCTGGACGGCAGCGGCCATATCGACATTCCTGTGCAGCATCTTAGCAAAGGTATCTACATTATCCGGACCAAGCATTTCACCTTCAAATTCCGCAAGTCATGAAGAAACTGTTTTCTCTCCTGATAGTCGCGCTCCTTGCGACCAACACCGTGCTGGCCGACGATGTCAGCGCAGAGCAGGCTCTGCAGATAGCCCGCCAGTTTGTCAATGTCAACAGCCCATCGGTGCAACAATTTTCGCGCCGCAAGGCTCTATCCAGGCCCGTTTCGCCAGAGATGGCTCACGTCATGCGCTCGAAGGTAGTAGAGAAGAATAATGTCTATGTCATCAATCTGGGAAACGAACAGGGATTCGTCGTGGTATCGGGCGAGGATGGTGCTGAAGACGAGGTGCTGGGCTACTGCGACCACGGTTCGTTCTCATATAACGCTTGTCCTGTGCAACTGAAAGACCTGCTTAGCCTGTACTCCTGCCAAGTGGACTCACTCCGGCAGAATCCGAAGCTGGCTGCACCGAAGAAAGTTGTCAAACAATGGCCCGACTATATCGGCTCAATAGTTGTTGAACCATTGCTTACCACCACTTGGAACCAGTGGGGACCTTATAACATCTTTTGCCCGACGGGTTGCCCGACAGGCTGCGTTCCCACGGCTATTGCACAGGTGATGAACTATTGGAAGTGGCCGAAGGCAACGATTGGCACGTTAGGTACAGAAGATTTCTCGGGTCGCACTTACGACTGGGACAATATGCTTGACGACTATATGAGTTACACTAATGTCCAGGCAGAGGCCGTGGCTCATTTGATGGCCGACATCGGTAAGGCCTTCGGAACGATGTATGCAAATGAAGGCAGTCCAACGTACTTCGTTTCTCAGCCGCTGATAAAGAATTTCGGCTATGAGCCGGGCATTGAGAAGGTGCAAGGGCTTACTGCTGACAACCTGACAGGCCGTATAATGAGTGAACTTGACGAGCATCGCCCCGTGCTGTATGGCGGTTTCTCGGGTTATGAGACGACAGACAACGGTCATGCGCTGGTGTGCGATGGCTATACCGACAGGAACTATTTCCACTTCAACTACGGGTGGGGCGGCTCCTGCGACGGGTTTTACAAGAATGCGCTTGTGTCCGGTTATGCGTGTAACGCTACCATCTTCACCGGTGTCCGTCCCTACAATGCCGAGTACAAGGTAATCGACGGCATCAAGTACGGACTGCTGACGAACGGCACAGCAGAGGTGCTAGACTACACGCTCGGCGGAGGTGGAAAAGAAAACGGTGAAGTGACGATACCATCGGTGGTGACCAACGAAGGCAAGGAATACCGTGTGACCCGCATCCGCAGTCTCGCCTTCTATGCGAAAGGAAAATTCGACAAGATTACCATTGGCGACAACATAGAGACCATTGACCAGAATGCGTTTATCATGAGCAGCGTTGAAGAAGTGGTGTTCGGTGACAAGGCGAAAGAGATACCCGACAACTCCTTTGCGAATGCCAGCGTTCACAAACTCACCATCGGAGCCTCTGTCAAGCGTATCGGCAAACGGGCCTTCAGCATGTGCAATGTCAGTGAGATTACCTGCAAGAGTCCGGCCTTTGAGGTGGACGACCAGGCTTTCTACAACAACTCCAATCTGGACACGGGCGAGTGGCTCAGCCATATTACGAAATTAGGAAAACGGGTGTTTTTCATGTGTTACTTCTTGAAAGCCCCCAACTTCGAGAACTTGGAGGAAATAGGCTCAGAGGCATTCTACACCTGTTTCTTTGGCGGTAACAATGCTTATGGCTCGAGGACGGGCGATTGTACTTTTATTATTCCGCCCAAGCTAAAAAGCATCGCGACAGACGCTTTCAGCAATTGCGTCTATCTGTCGTGGTTCTATGTAAAGGACAATCCCTATTTCCACTGCTCTGAACAAAAACAGCCGTACTTGCTCAACAGTAGCGGTACAAGTTTGTTGATGACGGTACCTGATCCTGTCAACTCTCCGATGGGTGAAGATTGGTACACCTTTCCCGAGACTTTGGTCAAATTGGAACCCGGCTGTATCAGGGGTCGTGGAAATATCGTCATCCCTAACACTGTCGTTGAGATGGAGGGTGCCTTCAGGGACTGTAGCCAATACATAACAGAAGTGTATATCAGAGCGGACATTCCTCCCGTCATCTCTGACACGACGTTCAATGACAAGATTTTTGAGAGTCGAGACCTCACGCTATATGTGCCCAAGGGTAGTCGTGAACTTTATGCAAATGCGCCAGGCTGGCGACGTTTCAGATGGATTAATGAGGCCTATAGATGGGCCACTTATTATCCAGACGAATATGAGCCCACACCACCTCCGGGCCGAGAGTATTATATGGTGGTGAACGGTACGGAGGACGGCTCTGAACGCGTAAAAATTCCCGTCAGTGAGGTAAGCAGCATGGAGCTGGACGCCGATGGCCAGCACGTGGTCATCAAGCGCAAAGGCAAGGACGACTATACGACCACCGTTGCTGCCGTTGACAGCATCACATGGGTGCCGAGCTTCGTCTATGAGAACGCCGAGGTGTTCGACCTGAACGACTCCACGCTGACCGTCGAGGCCCAGAAGTGCAGCGTGACGTTCAGCAGCACCTGCATCGACGAAGACGTTCAGCTCAGCATCCGCAATGGCGTGCTGAAACCCGATGTCACCGATGGCATCATCCGAGGCATCAGCGTGGACCTGAACCTGTCGGACGGTAGCCACGAGCTGAGCGGCACGGCTGACATCGTCATTCCCGTTTCGCTCAATGCAGGGGAGAAGGTGAATGCAGCCTATTATAACGAGGAGAAGGGCCATTGGGAACCTGTCTGTTTCAAGTACGACGAGGACAGCGGAACGGTGACCATCACCACCAACCACCTGTCGCCCTACACCGTGTTCTTCACCCTTGAGGACTACAGCTGCCTGGCCAAGCTCAGCTACTGGGGCATCACCCCCAACCTGTATGATGATACGGAAGAAGCCATTAAGAAACTGCTGTACATCGTGTCGTCTGACGACCCAGAGGCACAGATGATACGGGAGTTCAAGGACGAGATGGGACTGTGGCAAAGTGTGGGACTCGATGGCCTCTATAACATCGTTACCAGCATCTCCGAACCTCTGCTTGACTTCAAGCCAAAGGCCTTGGAAAACGCCGTGGAATATATTGGCTACTTAGGCACGGCACTGAGTATCCTTGACGTGGCGGGAGCCGACATCAGGGGCGATAACGTGGGTGTGCTGAAAGGTACGCTGAGCACGGTGCTCAACTATGCCGGTGGACAGATGGCATCGGCCATCGGCACCCCCATCATGTCAGCATGCTCCGGATGTGTGGCGTTCATCGGCATTGCTCTCGAAAAACTAAACACCACAGTCCAGGAGCATAAGCGCGACATGTTCCGCGCCGCCTATCGTTACTATTACAGCATGGCAGGCAACAGTGCGCTGCAGGCAGACTCTAAGTTCCCCAAAAATCGGGAGAATCCGAACGGCTACCTTCGCACGCCAAAGGACTGGTACAACTACCTCTACCCGATATTCGCCGAGGGAAAGATGTCGCAGACAAAACTCGAGGCCTTCATCGAATATGCGGTGAAGAGATACACTGACCGCTTCTGGGAAGACAACGAGGCAGTGCGCACCTGGAGCTACGAGTGGGCTAAGACGCAGGGGCTGTCGAGCTACATGTGGATTAGCGAGGCAGACATGCAGCAGATCAGCGATGAATACTATGCCGACCTGATTCACGGCGATATGGTGAGCGTCATCAAGGCCATCAGGGAAAACCTGAGGGTGGAGGCCAACAACCGCTATCATAAGGCACTGGATCGCGTGGCTGCCATCGTCAATACGCAATACAAGCTTCAGATAACCGACTCCTCGAAGCCTTCCGACGGCAAATCGAAGTATGCCGGCTGGCAGATGCGCTTCGCAGACATCCCCGCCAGCGTCGGTAACGCCGAGGAGTGGATGTGTACCATCGGAGACGACGGTACGGCCACGCTGGGATACTTCACCGTGTATGCCCTGTTGCAGAATGAGATGCCCTTCAAGGTGGTGCTCGTCGACCGCAAGGGCATCGAGCGCAAGACGTGGGACTTCCAGATTTCGGAGCACACGGGCAAGCGCGGTTTCAAGATAGACCTGGCCAAGAGCGGCGTGGAGGTGGAGGCACCGAAGCTCATGGATCTCCAGCTGACCTACGAGCCGGATCACGTGGAGATGCCGATGACATTCGATGGCTTCTACTATTACCTTGACACGGAAAAGAATCTGGTGAAAAAGCCGATGCAGAATGTTCAAGAATGGAACCTCTATCTCGACAATCGGTTCAACAAGCGTGCACGCTTCCAAAAGGAAATCGAGAAGTTCTTCAAGCAGCACGACTTCATCACGGTCGATGATGCCGGGCACGTGAAGATAGGCGACGACATCATCGGTACGATGACGGGCAACGAGGGAACGGGCACGTTCACCATCAATACCAGCCATAAGTTTGTGGAGAAGACGAAGGCAGAGTTCGTGCAGGGCTTCAACAAGGCCTTTAGTACAGGATCAGGCTGGGATATCGCCTACGGAATCAACAACCTGCTCAACGGCACCATCAAGCACAAGATAGACTGTGAGTTCCATCTCGTTCGCAATGAGGGTGGCAGCTATACCGTGACCTTCACCGGCAGCGGCACGTTTGATTTCAGTGGAGAGAACGTCATCCTGATAGAGAACCTTGATTGGTCTGCCTGGACCAAGGAGAACCAGAGCATCACCGTCGATGACGTCAGCACCGGCATCACAGAGGCCGAGGGAACGATGAAATTGCAATATACAGTAAAAATAGACCAGTGAATATATGAAAGCGGCGAGAAAGAGTAACATAGGGAAATCTCAACCGTCACTACATTGAAGCATCAGCGGGCGGACCTG
>DEKQ01000163.1:0-10080 GCA_002353975.1 Prevotellaceae bacterium UBA2718 | reverse complement strand
CCCCTGATTTTATGATGTTTCAAAGTGGTAACCTATGCTGAGGCCCGTCTGTTTATCGTCAATTTCTATTTGTCAAAAATACGTTAATCACAGTACTTTTGCTCATTCTCCCTTGTTCAGGACTGGTAGCATGCTTATCATGAGCATAATTTCTCACTAGTAAATAAACCGGATAATTCCATTTATGTTGTGGTGTTCTTCAAATAACACAACGGGAAAAGCTTTCGCAAGTAGAGAAAGGAACAGACTCCTATTCTCCCCTTGCGAAAGAATGGAATAAACTTTTTTTCGATTATGAAAGGTTCTGCTCCAAACTTACTCACTAGAGTTTGGAGCATTCTTTTTTTCTGCGTGTGAAATGCGTACAACAGTCGCGAAACAAAGACTGCACATCTGTTCTCTACCACAGACTACAACGGATTACATGAAATGCCGACAGTAATGAACCCCTGTTCAAACGGATTGTACAACCCATCTGAACAAGTGTTCCTGCAATTCGTGTAATCCGTGGTATCTCGTAATCCTTGTCTGTGTTGTTACCTCCTTAGAAGTTCAATTCACATCCAACGCCAAAGACATTGTTGCTTCTGGTGAATGTGTTTTGTATTCCGTCACTGCTCATTGCAGTGGTATAGTCGCTGTAATTGGTGCGGAAGTAAGCCGCCTGAAGCGCCACCTTCTCATTGAGTTTATACTTTGCTCCGACGCCGACGCTCCATGAATTTACGACGTATGATAGGTCGCGCATGAACTCATCGGTATTGCCGTAGCGCGTCACCTGAATTCCGGCGCTGACGGTGAGCTTCTTTATCGGGTCCCACTCCACGCCGCCGAGGTATTCGTTGGTGCCACCCGCGAGTTGCTTCTGACGGTCGCCGTACTTCTTGGCGTGCGTGTCATAGAAATGATGGTATCCACCCATGATGCGCACCTCATCTATCGGTGACCACTGTACGCCGAAGGCTAACAGCGAAGGCTGGTCCTCACGGATGCTCGTACCGTCAACGAACTGGTTCACTGCCTCTATCTGCATGGCCTGCTTCACGGTAGATTTGTTCTCCATCGACATTCTGGTGCGGAACTCATACTTTACCGCGAAGTTGAACTGTCCGTACTTGAAGTCGGCTCCGATGATTGGCGCAAGTCCAAAACCCGTCTGGTCTGACTGCAGGTTCACCCCGTTATAGTAAGATGTCAAGGCCTCTGCCTTCTCTGACAGTGTTGCCGCTGCGCCCTCTATGCGCTGCTGTGCCGCGTCGAGTTGCTGATAGGTCTCATTGCCAGCTGCCATCTGCACCGCAAGATTCTGCACCTGCTCTGCCGGCAACTGTGGGTTGGCGCTGCTGATAGCATTGCTGTAGGCGCCTATTATCTGTGCCTTGCCCGCCGTGACACTCTCTGATGCCCGTACCATGCCGCCGCTCACCTGGTCGAAATAGCCCTGCAGGGTGTAGTCAGCATCCTGACACTTTACCTTGATG
The DNA here is from genome assembly GCA_002353975.1 of Prevotellaceae bacterium UBA2718. GTDB lineage: Bacteria > Bacteroidota > Bacteroidia > Bacteroidales > Bacteroidaceae > Prevotella. Next base: position 8,599 of record DEKQ01000163.1, on the reverse strand, counting down.
TTGTCTATGCGAGCCTTGTATGAGGCCGTTCCATAGAGGAAACGCAGACCGCCATAGACGGAGAGATTGTCCGTAATCCTGTATGCCGCACCAACGGTGAAACCGAAGTAATACTGGTTGCCCTGCATGTATCCGTCACAGTCATATCCTGTCACCACCGGTATGCTGACACCCAGTGGGCTGAACTGGCTGTTGAGCGATGCCGAGGTGCCGACCAGCTGTGCTGCTATTGAACCCACGGCGCCCTCAAAGGAGCCCAGGCCGTTGGCGAATTCACATTTGCCACCGCCGCCCGTCACAGACATTCCGAACTGCAATGACCACTTGCCGAAGTTATATGACCCGAGCACCGACGGAATGAACGGTGCATGAGAGATGCCCTCATAGGTCTTCTTCGTCAGTCCGTTATTGCGAGCCCCCAGCGCGAAGGTGGGGTTCGTCGTGTCTATTGTTCGCGTCTGCCAGGCTGCTTGCCAGTTGACTGACAGATGAAGTCCTTCTGGCAGGAATGCCACACCGGCGGGGTTGCTGTACACACCGTCAATCCCTATGGCCGCATCGCGAGCCGGATTGCGAAGGAAATCAATACTCTGATTAGTATTTGTCAACATGCCGCCTGCTAACACCGCCGTGTGAACTGCTGACATGAGGATTAATGTGAGTGTAATTCTTCTGATCATTATTCTACTGTGTCTTTGTTTTGATTCTTATTATATGTTAATCCTGATTATTAACAAATCTTTATCTATTTCGCATAAAACCAGCTGCAAAGGTAGTATAATTGTGAGAAATTAGCATTATGTTATTCTATTTTTCTGTTAGAAGTTAAGTTATATTAACACCTTCAGGGAGTAATTATTTTTCTTATTCTCATAAATTTGTTGTAACTTTGTGGCATAATATCATTGTCATTAAACGTAAGGAGCAATATATGAGGCTTGAGAAAATCATGTTATGCATAGCAGCGGCAACGATGCTGGCGGCCTGCAACACGCTGACGCCAGAAGAGAGAATAGAACTGGCAAAGAGAGTGAACCGCCAGTTGGACTCCCGCCACTATACGATTGACGTAAGAACGATAATCCCGCGCATGGGACAGACAAACGACTTCACGGGCAATTGGAGTCTGGAGGTGAGGGGCGACACGCTATCGTCGTACCTGCCATACATCGGACGCTCCTACAGCATACCATACGGCAGAGGCATAGGACTGGACTTTGATGCCCCGATAGACAGCTACGAGGAGACTACGGGCAAGCATCAGGAACGCATAATCAAGCTGGCTGTTACCAATGAAGAGGACTCATACGTATATACCATCGAGGTGTCTGACGACGGCAGCGCATCCATCGATGTGACGGCAGTGAAGCGTGACGGCATCTCATTCCTGGGCGAACTGGAGACCGAGCCCGACCGAAAATAGAAGCCCCCACCCAACCTCCTCCAAGGAAAATAGAAGCCCCCACCCAACCTCCCCCAAGGGGGAGGGGACGGAAAAGGCGGAAGGGTGAGAGAGAAAGGAATGAGGGAGGAATGAGGGAGGAATGAGGGAGGAATGATGAAAGCGCGCAGAGAAAGCCGCGAAGTAAGACTGACAAAATGGCATATCCAAACGCACTGATATTCAGAGCGTTGCAATAGTAGGTCTTTTAGGCTGTAAAAGACCTGCTATTAGGAGGTAAAAGACCTACTATTACCGAGTAAAAGACCTACTATTAGAACGTAAAACATCTACTGCCATTTTGGCAGACAGTTTCCGACCCGTTTTCGCCTTAAACCTTTTGCCCCATGATGCGTCACAATAGTAGGGCTGAGCGTGAACTAAGACAGAAGCATAAGCCTCCTCGCGCGTACATTAAATTATATACACGCACGCGCGAGAACGATACGAAACAGAATACTAACCTATAAAAAACATCTTCAAAACATGAGACGTTTACTATCCATATTGTGTGCGCTCAGCATAGCTTTCAGCCTCGGCGCACAGACGTATGTAGAGAGACTGTCGCGCGGCGTTGTGGCACTGCCGGCAAGTAAGGGCAACTTCATCAGCTGGCGACTGCTGTCAACCGACGCACCCGCAACTACCTTCAACCTGCTGCGCGACGGCGAGACGATAGCCGAAGGTCTGGCGACCGTGACAAATTTCACCGACACCGTGGGGACTCCGCAGAGCCGTTACTCGGTGCAGACGGTGGTGAACGGCAGCATAACCGAAACGAGCGACGAGGCAACGCCGTGGGATAAGCCATACATCTCAATGCCGCTGATACGTCCCTCAGACGATGTGACACCCGACGGACGCTCCTATACCTATACGCCCAACGACTGCTCGGTGGGCGATGTGGACGGCGACGGGGACTATGAGATAATCCTGAAGTGGGACCCGAGCAACTCACGCGACAATTCGCACAGCGGATATACGGGCAATGTCTATATAGACTGCTACAAGACGGGCGGCATACTGATGTGGCGCGTGGATTTGGGCAAGAACATCCGCGCCGGTGCACACTATACGCAGTTTATGGTTTATGACCTGGACGGCGACGGCAAGGCGGAGATGGTGTGCAAGACTGCCCCGGGCACGAAGGACGGTAAGGGCGACTATGTCACCCTGGCAGCCACCGACAAGGAGATACAGGGAGCCGACAACGAGGCTGACTATCGCGGCGAGGATGGTCATGTGCTGGAGGGTCCGGAGTACCTGACGGTCTTTTCGGGCAAGGACGGCCACGCCATACATACCATATTCTATCAGCCCAACAGAGGTCTTGGCGTGGGCGGCGCACCCGAATATGCCCGCATAGAGTGGGGAGACAACCGCCCCGGCAACCGCGGCGAGCGCTATCTGGCCTGCGTGGCATTCCTGGACGGCAAGGAGAAGAACCCGTCGGTAGTGATGTGCAGGGGATATTACACCATGTCATACCTCTGGGCAGTGGATTTTGACGGCAAGGAACTGAAGACGCACTGGCTCTATGAGGGCACGAAGCCACACGTATCAGCCTACGGACAAGGCGCTCACAGCCTGGCAGTGGGCGATGTGGACGGCGACGGATGCGACGAGATAACCTACGGTTCGGCAGCTATCAACAATGACGGCACGCTGCTATACACCACCGACCTGGGCCACGGCGACGCGCAGCACCTGGCAGACCTGGACCCTGACCGCCCGGGATTGGAATACTATATGGTGCTTGAGACAAAGCCATACGGCTCCAACTACCGCGATGCGCGGACGGGCGAGATACTGTTTCGCAAGGAGGACATAGGCGATACCGGGCGCGGACTGGCTGCCGACATAGACCCCGACCACAGGGGCTACGAGTTCTGGTGCTCTGCCGAGAAGAAGGTTTATAATGTTGACGGCACCATGATAGCCGAGACCGAGGGCTGGACACCTCAGAACTTCCGCATCTACTGGGACGGCGACCTGCAGGATGAGCTCATCGGCAACGGCTCGCGAGGCTCCAAGCCCGGCGGCGAGGGCAAGAACTCACGCCGGCAGCGCGGTAATCGCGGAGGCGGAGGCGGTATGCAGGGCTTCGGACAGGACGCAGGTAACGGTGGCGATGGCTTCGGAGGCGGCGACTTCGGAGGCTTCGGGCAACGCGGACAGCGCGGCATGGGGCAGCGGATGAGAAACCGCGGCAACGTGCCAGACTCCATACGTGCACGCTTTGCACAGGAGAGGCAGCGAATGCAGGGACAGCGCGGACAGCAGCAATACTATGTGTCAAAATGGAACGGCAAGGGCACTGACGACATATTCATGTTCAGCGACTACGGCAACTCCGCATCGTGCAACGGCACGAAAGCCACGCCATGCCTGCAGGCAGACCTCTTCGGCGACTGGCGCGAGGAGATAATACTCTATGACACCTCTGACAGGTCACATCTGAACATCTTCACCACCAACATTCCGACGCCCTATCGCGTGCCGACACTGATGCACGACCACATATACAGGATGGGCATCGTGTGGCAAAACGTATCCTACAACCAGCCGCCACACTTGGGATACTACCTGCCGGACCTGTTCAAGTGATAAGCGTTGTGAGCTTTGTGAGATCACATATCATTGAAAATAACAGCCGAAAGTTTTGTGCTTTCGGCTTTTTTATGTATTTTTGCACCGAGAAAAAGAAACCATTAAAGGAAGTGAGGTGATAATGCCTATGATAACAACATCCCAACACACCACTTTAAGCATCGGCCAGCTTCATATCCTGGAGATGATGAACAGATGCAGAACAGAAAAGTCTCTGAGCCAACTCAAAAAACTCCTGTTCGATTTCTACTCCAAAGAGGCTGTTGCTGAGGCCGACCGTTTGTGGAATGCCGGAGCAATCAATGAGAGGAAGATAGAAGAGTGGGGGCAGGAGCACATGCGCACTCCCTACATCCATGCGAAATGAGACGTATAGTTCTGGATACCAACTGCCTGCTAATGTGCGTTTCATCCCAAAGTCCGTACCACAAAGTGTGGACGGAGTTTGTGGAAGGAAAGGTGGCGTGGTGTGTCACAACGGAAATTCTCTCTGAGTATATGGAAATCCTGGAGGAGAAAACTAATGCTTGGTTTGCTGAGGTCATCGTAAATGCTATCGTTAACAATGAGAACACCATTAGGGTTTCCCCTTCTTTCTTCTTTAATTTGATACAAGCAGACCCCGACGACAACAAATTTGTTGACTGTGCCATTAGCGGGAATGCAGAATACATTGTCTCTAACGATTCACATTTCCGTGTGCTCAACGAGATTGACTGGCCCAGGCTTCAGCTTGTAACAATTCAAGATTATGTCAAAGGAATAGGAAATAATGTATAAGCCCATAAACCTTGCAAGCACCATGACATAACACTTGACGGGGTTTATTTACCTACAGACAGAAATAAAAACACGGGCATTTAGCCTCTGGGTTAGTTTTTTTTATTACCTTTGCACACCTAAAGCGAGACGCAATGACGAAAAGACTATATACCTGGATGCTTTGCTCTGTGCTCTTCTGTGTCAATATCCATGCAGCAGAAGAGCCAGAAATCATTGAGCACGGCAGTGACCGGTATGTGATAAACGTCGATGCCATGAAGCCCGACAAGGAGATGACACTCATGGATGTTCTCCTGACTTGTCCCGAACTGCTGTCTGACAATGGTAAGCGACTCAGCTCCGACTATGAGATACGAATAGACAATGTCGTGCTGCCATTGGAGGATGAGACGATACTTGACGCGTTCAAAGCCGTTGAGATCAGCAAGATAGAGATATACTTGTACACATCGGTATCAACGAGTGGCGCGGGGCGCTTAGGCACTATTGACATCATATTCAAGGAGCAGAAGAGCGGCTCCACATCAGGCAAGCTGCTGCTGGAGGGCGGCACACAGGGCAACGGCAAAGCCTATGCCGACATTGTCACCAAGACAGGGAACGTAACCCTCAGGGGTTATGCTCTGGGAAACCTTCAACGCACCAAAGGTTCGCTAACCGACTTCGGACGGTTCTCATCCCGACGGGCAGTGGAGAACGTGCACATGAACTTAGACTGGGACATCAGCGAGAACGATAACCTGAAGGTAAAGATGACCCAGGCCCTTCTGGACGGCAAAGACAAGCTACATGATGAGCAGGAAAGCAGCGTCATTGAGATACCAGAGTTAGCGCGCGACTGGAGCGGAGTGGCGAGCTACACCCGCACGCTTAATGATAAAGGGATGACATTGCTGGCAGAACTCGGGGCGGAATACACGAATACCCATATCGAAGGGGCAAAGATGCAGGACTGTTTCACCTACTACTTCACTGAGACGAACATTCCCTGCCTGAACAACGCCCTGAACATTCTGGCAGGATGGGAGATAGACTACCTCAACTCCTGGACACGAGACTACGACCGCCAGCAGATAATGTTCAACGACATCTACCTGCAGCTTGACTATAAGAAAGGCCCGTGGGTGCTGGCTCTGGGCGACCGCTTCAGGATTATCAACTATTGGCATCGCGCCCTTAACACCGATGACACATCACTCTGGAGCCACAGCCGCACGGAGCATGGCTACTTGGCCAGCGCGGGTTACAAGACGGGGAAGCACTTCGTGCAAGGCTTGTTCAGCCGTGACTATGTCACACCGCTCATATATAACTACTATGCCGGCTATGATGAGACCATCAGCCGCAGCCTCTATCTGACTAACGCACTGACCAACATGCTCTATAATGCAGAGGCGCGCTACACTTATCAGCAGGCCAATCTCATGGCAAGCGGCAGCATAGTGCACTCATGGACGACAGGAGCTGTGATAGCAGATGAGCGATATACCGGCATAAGGGCATCGGTAACGTGGCGCAAAGGTCCCCTGAGGCTGACGGCAGGTGCTGACTATTACCATGGGACACTCTTCTATCCTGACTCCCACAGGAACGTAAACGTCTTCAACATCCGCCTTATACCATCGCTGCTGCTGAAAGAAGGCCTGCGATTCAGCGCAAGGCTATTATACAACAGCCGCCGGGACTTGCTGGTTGAAGTGCGGCCACACCTGTATGCATCCGTAAAAGTCAGCAAGGATCTGGGGCGTCACTGCACCATCAGCGCCGATTTCCACGACATAGCAGGCACGCCAAAGATGTCACTCACACAGTTAGGGACCTATTACGACAGCCGCGCCGTGACTTTCGGATTCATCTATCGCTACTGACCATATCAATGATCACAAAGCGGCAAAATGCATAAAAAGCTGTAATCACCTGCATAAAAAACAGCAATTACATGCATAAAATTCACCGGATACTTGCATAATGCAAAACTTTTTGCATAAAACATTTGGCAGATTGCATAATTATTTATAATTTTGCAGTCTGCTTTTGCATTATAATGCACGTAGTAAGAAGAAAAGACTATGCAAGAAGTTACGATTAATGACAGGCTGGCGGCCCTGCGGCTGCTTCTCTCTGAAAACGAATTATATTCGCAGGTAGATGTAATGCAGTTGCTGAAGCAGCAAGGCATCGACGTGACACAGTCAACATTGTCACGCGATATGAAGCGGCTAAAGGTGGGAAAAGTCAGCAATGGCAAAGGAAAGTATTACTATGCCATCCCCAACGAGACTTCGTATAAGCGCCAACACAAGCCTGAGCCACTCCTTGACCTGCCTCCGACGCAGGGATTTGAGAGCATCAATTTCTCAGGCAACATGGCGGTGATACGCACACGACCGGGGTTTGCCAGCAGCATAGCAAGCAACATCGACTCTGCAGCACTGAAGGATGTGCTCGGCACCATAGCCGGAGATGACACTATATTCCTCGTCATCAGGGAGGGAGCGCTGCATATAGACATCATAGACCAACTGACGTCGGTGATACCGGAGATATGATTTTCAATTCATAACGCATAATTCATAATACATAATTTATAATTAGTTTCCACCCCGTAATATATATATAATAGGTAAATGAACAAAGATTCTATAAGAGTCCTGGTGGCTGATGCGAGCCATGAGAAGTATGTGGACGAGATACTCGACACTATCCGCATTGCAGCCAAGAAGCGCGGCACAGGCATTGCCGAGCGTACACATGAGTATGTGGCAACAAAGATGAAGGAGGGCAAGGCCGTCATAGCACTCAATGAGGAGGACCGCTTTGCCGGATTCAGCTACATCGAGACATGGGGCAACAAGCAGTATGTCACCACCTCAGGGCTTATCGTGCACCCTGATTTCCAAGGCCTTGGCATCGCTAAGCGCATCAAGGACTACACCTTCACGCTGGCACGAATGCGCTGGCCACAGGCAAAGATATTCTCATTGACCTCCGGCGACGCCGTGATGAAGATGAATACAGCGCTGGGTTACGTGCCGGTAAGCTTCAATCAGCTGACCGACGACGATGCCTTCTGGCGTGGATGCCGCGGATGCATCAACCATGAAATCCTCATGGCAAAGAACCGGAAGTTCTGTATCTGCACGGGAATGCTCTATGATCCCGCGCAGCACACGGACTATCCGACGCCCTTAGAGGTGCAGGAGGATGTGAGAAAGACCCTTGAGGAGAGGGGGATAATATAGAAACCCCGCCCCGGTCCTACCCCAAAGGGAGGGGGAAGACAGGCGAAGGGAGATGGTTGAGGAACGAGAGATGACGGTTGAGAGGTGATGGTAGAGGGATGAGAGGTAAACGTAATCAACAAAAAAACAATAACGATATGGCTAAGAAAAAAGTAGTAGTAGCATTCAGCGGAGGTCTTGACACCTCCTACACAGTGATGAAACTTGCACAAGACGGCTATGAGGTATATGCCGCCTGCGCCAATACAGGTGGTTTCTCTGCGGAGCAACTGAAGACCAACGAGGAGAACGCCTACAAGCTGGGCGCGGTAAAGTACGTGACTCTCGACGTGACGCAGGAGTATTATGAGAAGTCACTGAAGTACATGGTCTATGGCAACGTGCTGCGTAATAACTGCTATCCTATCTCCGTATCCTCGGAGCGTATCTTCCAAGCTATCGCCATTGCGCGCTATGCCAATGAGATTCAGGCTGATGCCATCGCTCATGGTTCAACAGGTGCCGGCAACGACCAGATCCGTTT
>DEKQ01000097.1:4170-4391 GCA_002353975.1 Prevotellaceae bacterium UBA2718 | reverse complement strand
CGCTTGGCATAGCTGAGGGAGAGTTGCACCTTCTTGATGGATGTGGACAGGGCGACAGAGGGGAAGAAGTCGTCGTAAGTGCGGCATTGGTCGTCTCGGCGCTGACCGCTGACAAAGTATTCTGACGATACATGCTCATAGCGCAGGCCGGCCTGAAGCTGGAAACGGCCTAACTGCTGGCGCAGCTCCACGAATGGTGCCATGTTGCTCTCGTGCTGCTC
>DEKQ01000097.1:0-4044 GCA_002353975.1 Prevotellaceae bacterium UBA2718 | reverse complement strand
ACGATGAGTTTCTCGGCCACCATGCGGCCCCGTGTCTGGGTCTCCGTGTTCACGTCTCGGTTCTCATAGTTGCGGCTCAGTTCTTGTTGGCTATTGCGGCTCACGTTCTTATAGGCTGTATAGTCAGCGTTAAAATCAATAGAGAACTGCCCCAGTTTGCCCGCATAGTAGAGGTTAGCCTGATGCTTAGGCGCATTCCTTTCACGTCGGGTTCCGCTGTTGTGGAGATGGTCGTAGGGCCTGTTGTTGGCCAGCAGCTCGTCGGCATTTTCATCAAAGGTCTTCACGTAGTCGTAGGTGTGCTGATAGAAGCCACCGAGCGAGTTGCTGTCGTTCAGCTGGTAGTTGAAGCCTGCACGTCCTTCGAGATATGGGTTGCGCGCCGTCGATTCATGGTGATTGGTGACAGACCACAACGTATCGGCGAAAACTGTCTGTTCAAAGCCACCGCTGTTCCATCGCTTATTGTAGGCTCCGAAGAGGTTGGCAAAGAGCTCCAGCCCTCCTTTTCGGTAGGTCATATTTACTCGCTCATTGTTGATGTAGCCGTGGTTCTTGCGGCTCCATGAGGTCAGCTCTACGCCCAAGCCTTCACCCTGTGCACGCTTGGTATGGATGACGATGACCGCCTGCACGGAAGCATCATAGCGGGCACCGGGGTTCTGGATCACCTCTACGTTCTTGATGTTGTCCGACTGGATGTTGCGCAGTTCGTTCAGGTTGGTCAGTTTGCGGTTGTTCAGATAGATAAGCGGAGCGCCCTTGCCCAGGATTTCGTAGCTGTCGCCCTTCTTCGAGATGGTGGGCACACGCGAGAGTACGTCCTCAGCCGTGCCTAACCGTTCCATCACCGTTCCTTCTACGTTCATCACGAGCGAATTGCCTTGCAGCTGCACCTTGGGGCGTTCACCTTGCACCACCACTCCTTGGATGACGTAATTGTCGGGGCGCATGCGGATTGTTCCTGCTTTAGGATGGCTGCAAAGCCTGTAAACGGTCTTGTAGCCTACGTATGAGATGCGGGCGAGAACAACCGGCTGTTCATAAGGAATTGCAAAGTAGCCGCTTTCGTTAGAGACACCGCCGCCGATCAGGGTGGAGTCGGCAGGATTAAGAACTGCAATGTTGGCATAAGCCACGGGATGTCCCTGATTGTCGATGATGGTACCTGTGAGGTGGCGGTCGGTCTTATGAGTACATTCCACGATGATTTCGCTATCCTCAACGATCATTCGGATAGGATAGAAGCCAATCATCTGGCGGATGGCATCGGGAACGGTCTTTCGGCTGACGGAGGTCGTGATGCGGAAGTCTTCCAGATCGTTGTAGAGGAAACTGATGGTATAGTCCTCACTTTGCTCGTTCAGCTGGCGCAAAGCTTCGCTAAGTGACATGTTATGATAATCGCGGGAAATCTTTTGCGCTTCAGCCCCAGCAAGGACAAGACTGCAGACAATGATGAAAATGATTCGCTTCATGGCTTACTCTACTACAATCTTGTCTGATTTCAGTTCTATGTTTACGCTCTCAAAGAGGTTGAGCCTGTGCAATGTTGCATCCAGCCCCTCGTCAGGTTTCCATTCAAAATAGAAACGGAGTTGGCGGGCATCCGTGTTTCGGAATTCCACCTCTTTATGATAGTAGGTGGCTATCTGGGGCAGCATCTTCTCCAAAGGTACATTGTCGAAGGTGACAGGATGAATAATCGCTGCTGAGTCCGCCTTGATGGTATCTGTCGGGGTTACAGGGGCTGGTTTTGTGGGGGAAATACCTTCTGATTGTACTGCTTGCGGATTGCGGTTGCTGCTCGTGCGCACGATGTGGACAGCAGCAAAGGCCACGCCGATGGTGAGCAGGATGCCGATGAAGCTTGCTGCGAGCTTGTAGAATGGCAAACGGGGAGTCGGCATTTCACTTTCAAAGTGTGCTGCTGAAAATTTCTGCCATTCCTCATCTACGGGGATAGCTTCATCATCTGCTTCTTGCTTTGCAAAGGCTCGCTTTGTCAGCGCCAACTGATCCAGCATCTCTGCCAACTCAGGGTCATCGGCAAGCATCTGATGAAGTTGCTCGTCGGAATATTGATTCGGGTTTTCCTGCATAGAAAGCAGAAGTCGGATTTTTTCTTCGTGCTCCATATTCATGATCGTTTTGCTGTTTTTTTGACTTCGTCGAAGTGTTCTCTGATTCGCTGTAGCGACTGTGACAGGTGGTTATAGACCGTCACCTTGCTGACACCTACGGTCTGCGCCACTTCCTCATAGCTCATCTCTCGGAGAAACCGCAACCTGAAAATCTGGCGGCTGAGGGGAGGAATCTCCGTTTCAATGAATTGCATCAGCCGGTCCAGCCGATCATCATCGTACGGAGAAACAATTCTGTTCTGTAGAGACTCCTGCAAGAAAAGCTTTTCCACACGTTCCCGTATCGACTTGTGACTGATTACGTCACGGCAGCGGTTGCGGACAGCGGTCATCAGGTAGCCTTCCATCTTTTCCTTTTGTGGCAGTCTTCCATCCCTTAATAATCGGGCAAAGATGTCGCTTACCACGTCCTTGCTTTCTTGAGGCTCATAGAGTATCGTCTTTGCCAAACGATACATCTGTGCGTAATACCTGCGGTATATCCCTTCAAATTCTGTCATACACTATCAAGGACGATTCTGGTAATTGAAAAACTAAGCAAAACGATATTTTTTTGCATATCTTTTTCAAAGTCAAGTGCAAAGGTACGTTTTTCTGATGAATTCAAGCGGTGCGGTTGCTTTTTTGTTCTGCAATTGTTTGTAGTTTCAATCGGTGTTAATGTTCTAAAAACGTGCGGCAGTTTGTTTTTTTATGATTATATTTGCAACCCATTAACTGAAAAAGATTATGCCCGAAAGAAGAAATACAAGACCTATTGACAATAGCTACGGCCACTTGCAGCCGCAGGCTACCGACATGGAGCATGCCGTGCTGGGCGCGCTGATGATAGACAAGGATGCCTTCTCTATCGTCAGCGAGATACTACGCCCCGAGACTTTCTATGAGCCCCGCAACCAGAAGATTTACCAGGCCATTCAGACGCTGAACATGAGCGAGCGGCCAGTGGATATCATGACTGTGACGGAGCAGCTGAAGAAGGACGGCACGCTGGAGGACGTGGGAGGACCAGCCTATATCATGGAACTGAGTTCGCATGTGGCTTCGTCGGCCCACATAGAATATCACTCGCGCGTGTTGGCGCAGAAGTTCATGGCCCGCCAGCTGATTTCGTTTGCTTCCGTGATTGAGACGAAGGCATTCGATGAGACGCAGGACGTGGACGAACTGATGCAGGAGGCTGAGGGCTCGCTCTTCGAACTCTCGCAGAAGAACATGCGGCAGGACTATACGCAGATAGACCCCGTGGTGAAGAATGCGGTGGAGATACTGCAGCGGGCGGCTGCCAATACGGACGGACTGACGGGTATCTCTACGGGCTATACCGACCTTGACGACAAGACTTCTGGATGGCAGAACAGCGACCTCGTAATCCTGGCCGGACGCCCGGCCATGGGCAAAACAGCCTTCGCACTCTCGCTGGCTAAGAACATTGCCGTTGACGATCGTGTGCCGGTGGCTTTCTTCTCGTTGGAAATGAGCAACGTGCAGCTGGTGAACCGTCTGATATCGAATGTCTGTGAGATTTCGGGAAAGAAGATTCTCAACGGTCAGCTGGATCAGGAGGAGTGGAAGCGTCTGGACTCGCGGTTGAGGCGACTGCAGGGGGCTCCGCTCTACATTGACGACACGCCGGGCATGAGTATCTTCGAACTGCGCACGAAGGCGCGCCGACTGGTCCGCGAGAAGGGCGTGAGGATGATTATGATAGACTATCTGCAGCTGATGAATGCCAACGGCGCACGGTTCGGTAGTCGACAGGAGGAGGTCTCTACCATTTCGCGTTCGCTGAAAGGATTGGCGAAGGAACTGGATATTCCCATTCTGGCGCTCTCGCAGCTGAATCGTGGCGTGGAAGGCCGTGAGGGCAACGAGGGCAAGCGCCCGATGCTCAGCGATC
>DEKQ01000088.1:8181-9546 GCA_002353975.1 Prevotellaceae bacterium UBA2718 | reverse complement strand
GGTCGCTGACGCTGATTTCCGTCTGTCCGCCAGCCTCAACGGCAGGCCTCAGCCATCGCAGGAAGCGCACCATCGCAACGCCGTCGCGCTGCATGGCACGACGGAAACCGGCTATCTCGGTGGCGTTTTTCACCGATTTCATCGCCTCGACAGGCGATGGCGTATCCACCACGTGCTCCTTTATGACGCTATACAGCGTGTAGTTCAGCGTCTTGCTGTCAGCCATAATCCTGTCCGCATCCTTTGCCAGCGCCGTGATGCCGCGCTTATTACCCTTCGTGGGGATGAATTCAGCATACGGCCTCACCTCTACCCCAGCCTGCTTCAGCCCCGACTGTGCCGCCGTTGTCAGCGGTCCGTTGCAGTAGAGCGTCGCTCCGTCAGCCCTTACGACGAGGTATGCCACAAAGACCGGCGTGTGCTTTATGTCACTGCCGCGTAGGTTCAGCACCCAAGCCACCTGCATCAGGTCTGACACCACAAGGGCATCGCAGCGGCTGCCCTTCATCACGGAGCGTATGCGAGCGAGCTTCTGCTCTGTCGTCTCACCGCCGTCGATGGCGCGTATCTCGCTGCCGGGGATGGCGGGACGGTCGGTCCAGATGTTCGTCAACAGGTCTATGTTGGTGCGAATGGTGGCACCGATGCGGCGCAGACGGCGCTCCATAGCCACCACGGAGTCGTAGTTTTCCACCATTCCATCGATGGCGACTATGCCTCCAGAGGCTCCGCTGCCCTTGCTCGGCAGGAGGCTGAGCTTGCGCAGCAGCCAGTCGGTGACCTCGGGGGTGTCTTCCAAGCCCTCTTTCATCAGCTGCCACACACCTTCTTCGGGCCTCAGCTGTGCAGTGGCCTGAAGGAAATAACGTGAGTCCGTCCACAGCGCAGCCTCATCCTGAGTGATGACGGCAGTGCCAGCACTGCCCGTGAAGCCGCTGATCCAGCGGCGCGACTGCCAATGGGGCGCTACGTACTCGCTGTTATGTGGGTCAGACGAAGGGAAGATACAGGCGTCGATACCCTCGCGACGCATCTCCTGACGGAGGGCCGCAAGGCGCTGTAATAATGTTTCAGAATTGATATAGTTCATAAGTCTTAGTCAAGGCTACATGCTAACTTGCCGCATGACAACGGCATATAACAGGTAAGCAGGTGTGCAAAATTACGATAAACTTTCGGATTGGGCAAGAATTTCTTTGGATAATTCAGGAAAAAGTAGTAATTTTGCCCATCGTTAAATAAAGCGGCAGCAGGCTTTCCTGTCTGTCGCACGATGATAACATAACTTATGAGCTCTCACAAACTGAACGTAATCCTCTGCGGAACGGGCACCGTCGGCGGCACTTTGCTTAGCCAGATGGCGTC
>DEKQ01000088.1:2206-8104 GCA_002353975.1 Prevotellaceae bacterium UBA2718 | reverse complement strand
GACGGTTTCCGCCAGACATTCCAGCAGGCTCCGAAGTCGAGCCTCACTGCTATCCACGACGGCGTGCTGTCCATGAAGCAGGAACTGGTGCAGGCCGGCATTGAGGGCGACGGTACGGTATTCGTGGATTGCACCGCGTCATACGACATCGCGGAGCTCTATCAGAACTTCATCTCTGCCGGCATCTCCATCGTTTGCGCCAACAAAGTGGCCGCCGCAGGCGACTATGACGCCTTCCGCAAGCTGAAGAGGACCGCCGTGGAGCAGGATGTGAAGTATAAATATGAGACTAACGTGGGTGCCGGACTGCCCGTGATACGCACCATAGACCACTTAGTGACCTCCGGCGACAGGATTACAGGCATCGAGGCAGTGCTCTCGGGCACGCTGAACTTTATCTTTGACACCATCAGCAAGGACGTCACCTTCTCGCAGGCAGTGAAGAAAGCCACGGTGGAACGCTTTGCCGAACCCGATCCCCGCATAGACCTGAGCGGTGTTGACGTGCTGAGAAAGCTCGTAATACTGGCTCGCGAGAGCGGATATGAGGTATCACAAGAGGATGTGGAGACCTTCCACTTCGTGCCGGGCGAGTACTTTGAAGGCTCGGTGGAGGACTTCTGGAAGCGCCTGCCACAGCTGGACGAGCACTTTGAGAAGCTGCGTCAGGAAGTGGAGAGAGATGGGCACCGACTGAAGTTCATCGCAAAGATGGACGCAAGAGACGGCAAGCCACAATGCAGCATCAGCCTGGAGAAGGTGGATGTGCACTCGCCATTCTACTCATTGGAGGGCTCTAACAACGCCGTGATACTACACACTGAACGCTATAACCCCCACCCCATGATGATACGCGGATATGGTGCCGGCGCAGAAGTGACGGCAGCAGGAGTGTTCGGCGATATTCTTGACATAGCAAACGTATAAGCACATCAGTATAAACCCCACTAAACCTAAATTCTATGTACGCACTTGGAATGGACATCGGCGGCACGAATACCGTCTTTGGTATCGTGAATCGCGAAGGCACCGTCATCGGTAGTGACTCTGTGAAGACACAGGATTACCCTGACCTGGAGGAGTATGTAAACACTGTCAGCAGCAAAATCAAGGCCCTGATAGAGGGTGCCGGCATTAGTTTTGACGACATCGCCGGCCTCGGTATCGGTGCCCCGAATGCCAGCTACTACACGGGTACAATAGAAAAAGCCCCCAACCTTCCGTGGAAGGGTGAGAGCATTCCATTGGCAGAGCTGTTCTCCAAACAGCTGTCGGGCATACCGGTGAAGATGACTAACGATGCCAACGCAGCCGCACTGGGCGAGATGACCTACGGCGTGGCAAAGGGATTGAAGCACTTTATAATGATAACACTGGGCACCGGCGTGGGCTCAGGCATTGTGATAGACGGCAAAATGGTCTATGGCAAGGACGGTTTTGCAGGCGAATTAGGGCATCTGATAGTGGATCGCAGCCCCGAGGCACGCCTTTGCGGATGCGGCAGGAGAGGCTGTCTGGAGACCTATTGCTCTGCCACAGGCATGATACGCACCGCCCGCGAACGCCTGCAGGGAGTGACCATCAACGGCTCGAAGGATGTCTATGACCTCGCCATGCAGGGCAATGCCGATGCTATCGAGATATTCAACGAGACGGGCAGGCGCTTAGGACAGGCTCTGGCAGACATGGTGGTATTCTCCTCACCCGAGGCTTTCGTGCTCTTCGGAGGGCTGGCAAAGTCAGGAGAGCTGCTGCTGAAACCTACGCGCGAGGCGATGGAGGAAAGCATGATGCCTATCTTCAAGGGCAAGACAAAGCTGCTTGTATCTACGCTGAAGGATGCTGACGCCGCCGTTCTCGGTGCATCGGCGCTCGTATGGCAATGACGTCTGCCACACAGTGGCAGACAACACGACACCCGGGATGGGAAGATTTCTAAACCATGAAGAGCATACAACACAATAACATTCATCAAGGAGGGGAGATTACACATCGGAGACAGAACTGTAAAATCACGGAAAACCGCTATTTGACGGTTCACTTATATTGACTACCTTTGTGCCATGTAACTTATTACAAGCTAAAACCCATTATTCAACTTAAATTAATAATGTACATGGACAAACCTAACTTGATGAAGAATGTAAGGAAACTGCAGCTATTTATGATAGTAGCCGCCGCTTTGTTTATGGTGTCGTGTAGCGGCGAGTCAGGTATCGTATGCGTGAACTACGTAAAGGAAGCCGATGCCTTTTCTCCATACGGACCGGTTTCTGGACTGGAACTGACCTTGGCAGTGCCGCAGGGCGATGGCGAAAAACAGAAGAATGTCATCAGTGCCATAAAGGAAATCATCTCACACTCAAGCATAGCAGAAGAAATAGGTGCTCCCGAGGGAGAGACACTTCAGGCTATCGCCGACAACTATGAGGAGCGTTTCAAGAAGGGTGTGGCCTCAGGAGATCTGGATTCTCCCTGCATCTATCATCTGCACGTGCTTTGTCAGTACAGCAATTCGCAGTGTGCAGTACTGCATGTATCAGACGGAGTGTATGCAAATGGCGGTCCGAGAGAGTATGTATGGAACGTGCGACTCTCTGATGGCAAGCTTATGCCATTTCAAGAATTATTCACCGCGAGCGGAGACGACGTGAAAATGCTTGGCCTACAATATGGCAACGACGAACTGAAGGAAGCTCTTAACGACGGGCTTTTTGAAGACTCATGGCTTGCTCCCGACTCTGCCGGATGCAGGGTTAAAATCCAAAGGGGGTCACATCTCTTCAGTGATTTCATCGTTCCGCAGGAGAGCGTAAAGCCCTATCTCACTGACGAGGGCAAGAAAATGTTTGAGATACCAGAGGAAGAGCAATCGTCTCAGGAAGAGACATCAACGGATCAGTTGCCTCAACTCACAAATATCCTGTCAAACTATAGGGAATTATATCTGAAAGGCATGGACTCGCGGGCAATAAAGAGGGAAATGCGTCCGATTATCAAGGAGGCAAAGACACTCGAGATACCCGTAACGGGAGCTCCATACGGCATATCATGCAGCAAGGCCGTCATTGACGATTATGTGGTGAACGACGATGGCATCAACCTCATTATGAGGTTCGTACCAGCCGAGGGCACCAGCTTCAATCTTGACGGACCGACGCCTATAGGCGGAAAACAATACTTTGGCCCGTACGGCAAGTTGGTGCGCGCATCGATGAAGACGCCCGATTCCACGCTAACTTCACGCATATGCCACTGTAAAGGTGATGGAAAAGACCTCTTTATCACCATGATAATCATGTATAAAAACCTTGAAAAGTGGAAAAGGCTGACAAGCATAGAACTGAGTGAATATCATCAATAGTATATTAACAACCTAAAAGCAAAGACCATTATGAAAAAGTATCTAACAGTATTAGCATTGTGCATCCTGTCCCTTGGACTCTTGACAGGGTGCAGCAGCAACGGTCCCGAGGATGCCATCAAGAGGCAAATGGAATTCTTGAAGAAGAAGGATGCCAAAGGGATAGTAGATAATTTTTATCTTGAAGACATAGAAGAAGACCCTGAGGAACTTGAAAAGGGGAAAGCTTGGTTAGTTTCGATGTTGGAAAAAGAATTCTCCAAGGAGCCTGAAGATATAAAAATCAAGAGTTATGAAATCCTTGACGTGGATGTTTCAGACGATCCGGAGCCTGGTTCCATTGCGTTCGTCACCGTCAAAATTACGTATGAAAACGGCAAAGAGGAAGAGAACAGGACCAAAGTCATAATGGACAAGAGCGGAACATGGAAGATACCCCTCCCTTCATGGCGCTAATCACAGGCTAATAGCAATGATTCCCGGCTGTTGTGACAAGACTGTTACAGGTCAATAGCAATGGTTTCTGACTATTGTGACAAGCAAACAGAATTGTAATAAACGAAAAAAGAGAAGGTATTCAGTCCTGGACTGAGTGCCTTCTCCTTTTATGTCACCTGTGTGACGACCGCCTGGCTTCACAGCCCCTGCGGCTTTGTTGTGTTTTAATTTGATTTGATTGAAAGGATATTTAAAGCATAGAAATTAATTGTCAATTCGTAACCGTATTGTCCTTTACGGCTGTTACGGTGTCACTCTGAGCCACTGCATTCTGGTCTTTCTGAATCTTCTGCAGCTGCTCCAGCGTCCTTGCGAACTGCTCCTGCTGCTCGGTAAGGCTGCTGTTGTATGGCATCTGAGCTGCCTGCACAATGGTGAGCACCACGGCAACGAATGCTACAGCCTTGTAGAGAGGACGCAAACGACGGTGCAGAGAGACGAAGCGAGCCTTGACATGCTTTGGCTGGTTGCCCTGCTGTGAGGTCTCGCCAGTCGTCATTGCAAGGATACGCTCATCGAAATCAGCCCCCAGCGACTCGCTGTGCTTGGCCATTGTCTGCTCGGCGAACAGCTCCTTATAAGCCAACAGGCGTGCCGGAACATCCTCCTGAGAGAAGAATGCACGGAGAATCTGCTCCTCTTCAAGCGTGGTCTCACACTCAAAGTAGCAATCCAAAAGCTGTTCGATGTACTTGTAATCCATGTTATATTCTGTTTAGTGACTTAACCGTCGCAAATAGATGACGGTTGAGAAGGGGTAAAAGTTACAGTTGTTTCGGTTAAAAGAAGTTAAAAGCGTGTCGCTAAGAAGTCAGAAGCACCTCATCGGGAAGTTAAAATCATTCATCTTCTCCTCTGCGCAGTATCTTTGCTTTCACTGCCTGGCGGGCGCGGAAGATGCTGACTTTGACTTGTTCTTCAGTGATTTCCATGATTGCGGCTATCTCCTTGTAGGTCTTTCCCTCGAAGTCCCGCAGTTGCATTGCAGTGCGTTGTTTCTCAGGCAGGGTGTCCATGATACGCCTTACGAGGGTAAGACGTTCCGTAGTGGCAAGGCTACGCTCGGTGCTTTCAGTCATCAGCGAGGTGACAGCGTGCTGCTGTCCGGCCTCAACCATAGCGTCGAGGCTCTCTGTCTGATTGGCCTTCAGGCGCTGACGGTCTATGGCAAGGTTGCGCGTCAGGCGCAGCAGGTAGGCCTGAAGATTGTCTATCGCATCGTTAAAGGACTCGTTCTGCGACTGCTTCCACACCTTGATGATGACATCCTGCACCACGTCCTCGGCCTCCTGACTGTTGAGTGTTATCCTCAATGCCAGGCGATACATGGTGTCCTTCAAGGGTAATATGTCGCGCTTTATGTCCAAAGGGAAAGCCCCCCTCTTATCCCCCCAAGGGGGGAGGAAGTTTAATTGCTAACTTTTCTATTCGTTTATTTGAATCGTCGTGCCCTGTGTGTCGTCACTTATGGCTGCTGCCAGGGTGATGATGACGCGCTTTACGCCGCTCTCCACGGCCTCGAGGGCATTCTCTATCTTTGGCATCATGCCACCGGAGATGGTTCCGTCGGCCACATATTTATTATATAACGCGCGCGTAATGACGGGTATCACGCTGTCATCGTCGTCGGGATTGGACAGCACGCCTTTCTTTTCAAACGAGAAGATGAGCGTCACGTCATAGCGTTCTGCCAGCGCCTTGGCCACCGTAGAGGCCATAGTGTCGGCATTGGTATTGAGCATATTGCCCTCGCCGTCGTGCGTCAGCGGTGCCACGACGGGCGTGATGCCGCTGTCGAGCAGCGAGGCGAAGCGTGCACCATCGGCATAATCCACATCGCCGACATATCCGAAATCTACCATCTGAGTGGTTCCGTCATCCATTTTTACCGATTTCAACGGTCTTTTGTGCGAGCGTATCACGTCCATGTCAGCTCCGGTGAGGCCCAGGGCATTGACACCTTTGGCCTGCAGACGCGCCACGAGGTTCTTGTTCACCAGCCCGCCATAGACCATAGTGACGACGGAGAGCATCTG
>DEKQ01000088.1:0-2045 GCA_002353975.1 Prevotellaceae bacterium UBA2718 | reverse complement strand
ACCTTTACGACGGTAACCTTTTCACGATTGTCAGTCATTTCCTTGTTCATTAGTGTTGTATCTTTTCTTGTCAAGATGGTCCGCTACACAGTAGCGGACAACGTGACACTATTTTCTTATTGCTCTTTTGAACTCTCTATAGCGTTCAAAAGGGGTCTTATCTCATTGATGATAGCCTCCAGTTCATCTACCTTGTCGGCCCGGAGCATCCTGATGCGCGTCTCGCGGAAATTAGGAATGCCCTTGAATAGCGGCGTGGCAGCGAGATGGCGGCGGGTATGGAGGATGGCTTTGTGCTCATCGCCTATCAGCTCCACGTTGGTGTGGAGCAGTTCCAGCAGTATCTTCAGCTTGTCATCCACCGTCAGCCGGTGCGCCTCGCGGCTGAAGAGCCACGGCTGTCCGAAGGTGGCGCGGCCTATCATCACGCCATCCACGCCATATTTCTCAAATGCCGCATCGGCCTCAGCAGTCGAAGTGATGTCACCGTTGCCTATGACGGGTATGCTTCTTACGGCCTTCTTAGCCTCGCCGATGAGTGTCCAGTCAGCCTCTCCGGTGTACATCTGAGCCCTGGTGCGGCCATGAATGGTGAGCGCCTTGATGCCACAAGCCTCCAATTGCACCGCTAACTGGGGCATCAGCAGGTGCGAGGCATCCCACCCTAAGCGTGTCTTGACCGTCACGGGGGTGCTGACGGCATTAACAACGGCCTCTGTCATCTCAAGCATCAAGGGGATATTCTGCAACATCCCGGCACCAGCGCCCTTGCCGGCCACCTTCTTTACAGGGCAGCCGAAGTTCAGGTCGATGATATCGGGATGTGCCTCGGCCTCCACGATGCGCGCCGCTTCCACTACGGCATCGGTCGTGCGGCCATATATCTGTATGCCCACAGGACGCTCGTCATCGCTGATGGTCAGCTTGCGCACCGTCGCCTTTATGTTGCGTACCAACGCTTCGGCAGCCACAAACTCGGAGTAAACCATAGCCGCCCCAAAGCGTTTGCACAGCCGACGAAAGCCGATGTCAGTGACATCCTCCATCGGCGCAAGCAGCAACGGACGCTGCCCAAGGTCTATGTCAGCTATTTTCACTTATTGAGATTACTGTTATCTGCTTGGCGGGGATGATGTTTGGCACACAGTGCCAGACAACGGGACACCCCGTTACACAGGGTATTGGATTGTAAATCCGTTCGCCTGAGCCCCTGGGGAGCTAATCACGGCGAAGAGAAGGACGAGTTTTTCTGTCCGTTAATCCGTAAAATCTTCCTCCGGCACGTCCTCTTCTATGACCAGATTGTCTATGATGAAGTTCTGGCGCTCCATGGTGTTCTTGCCCATGTAGTATTCCAGGAGCTTATCCACCTCATCGCTCTTGTGCAGCGTGACCTGCTCCAGGCGTATGTCGGGGCCTATGAAACCTGCAAACTCATCGGGGCTTATCTCTCCCAGTCCCTTGAATCGCGTTATCTCCGGCTCGGGTCCCAGCTCCTCTATGGCCTTCAGGCGCTCCTCATCGCTGTAGCAATAGCGCGTGATGTAGTCCTTAGCCTTCTCGCCGCGCTCCTTCAGCTTCTGGTCTTCAGCCTCTATCACCTTCTTCTTCTTTATCTTCGTGCGCTTGTTCCTGACACGGAAGAGGGGCGTCTGCAGTACATACACGTGGCCTTTCTTTATCAGTTCGGGGAAGAACTGCAGGAAGAACGTGATGGTCAACAGCCTGATGTGCATACCATCGACATCGGCATCGGTCGCCACGATGACCTTATTGTAGCGCAGATTCTCCAGTCCATCCTCTATATCGAGCGCCGCCTGCAGCAGGTTGAACTCCTCATTCTCATATACCACCTTCTTCGTCAGGCCGTAGGAGTTAAGCGGTTTGCCCCTGAGGGAGAATACAGCCTGCGTGTTTACATCGCGGCTCTTGGTGATGGAACCGCTGGCAGAGTCGCCCTCGGTAATGAAAATGCAGGACTCTTCCTTTCGGTCGTTCTTGGCATCTGAGAAGTGTATGCGGCAGTCGCGCAGCTTGCGGTTGTG